>JAFYQN010000069.1 GCA_017559885.1 Clostridia bacterium | reverse complement strand
TTATCCATAAGTGTAATAAAAAGGGTTCGTGTTGCTCTATCCTTGTCAATGATTGTTTCAAGGTCTTTTGGTAATGGTTGTGTTCCGCCTGTGCGGTCATAGAACATTAACCCCAACAGAATGGCACCTGATTCTTCAAGGGTGTATTCTTCATACAAAGTGTCAAACCATTCATAATAGCAGAGGTTTCCTAATTTCTCTGCTTTCTTCTGTTTCTGTACTTGCGACAGATTGTCATAATAATTGTGTGTTTTCATTTGCAAAACTCCTTAAAAAATATTTCTCTTGCGAGATATAAGAAATATGACAGATAAGGAGCACACACAATTTTTTCTGCATACCTTTTTTGAAACTTTACAATATTCGAAAAATATGTTATACTAGAAAATATTTTAAATTTCGGAGGGTTTTAGAGTGAACGAAAAAACACTTATAAAAGGAACATTTACAAGCAATTTTGTTGGTGTTGTAGTTGAAATTATTGTAGGAATATTTTTTGCAATTTGTTTTATTGTCTCGATAACATTGGAAATGGATAGTCCAATGGTAACAATAGGTTCACTAGGTTTTGTTGTATTTACGCTTATCGCCGCAATTATGAATTACAATTTAAAAAATCAAGAATTAACAGTAACAGACAAACGAGTATATGGAACTTTGTCTAGAAAGGAAATAGAATTGCCATTAGATAAGATTTCATATGTTGAGGCAAAGGGCGAATCAGGAATGACAATTGCAACGGCTGCAGGACTTATCACTTGTCAGTGTTGCACCAATAGAGATGATGTTATTAAAGTGATATCATCTTTATTAAAGGAGAGAAACACTGATTCTCAACAGAACATAGTTAATACCGCGCCTACAACATCCTCCGCAATAGAAGATATAAGAAAATATAAAGAGTTGTTAGATGAAAACGTGATAACACAAGAAGAGTTCGAAGCAAAGAAAAAAGAATTGCTTGGGCTGTAATTGAAACAAAAAGATATGAGAGAAAACAAAATCTCTCATATCTTTTTATTTTATTTCCCACAATTCTTATCAAAATTAGGATTGCATGCGTAGAAGTTTTTACTGTTTAGTCTGTCGGTTGTCAGTCGTAACGCCTCGCCAAATCGTTGATAATGCACTATTTCACGCTGGCGCAAAAACTTAAGTGGGTCGAGCACGTCGGGGTCGTCAATAAGACGGATAAGGTTATCATAAGTTACTCTTGCTTTTTGCTCGGCGGCGAGGTCTTCGTGAAGGTCGGCTATTATATCGCCCTTTGACTGAATATACTCGGCGCGCCAAGGCAAAGCCGATGCCGCTATTGGATAGACACTTGCAGTGTGGTCAACAAAGTAAGTGTCAAAACCCGACGCCTTGATTTGCTCGGGAGTAAGATTGCGAGTAAGTTGATAAACCATTGCGCAAACCATTTCCATGTGGGCAAGTTCTTCGGTGCCGACGTCAGTCAAAATTCCCTTAACCTCGTTATACGGCATACCATATCTTTGAGTAAGGTAGCGCATGGACGCGCCGAGTTCACCGTCTGGTCCACCATACTGACTTATAATAATCTTGGCAAGTTTTGGATTAGGATTTTTAATGTTTACGGGGTATTGCAATTTCTTTTCATATTGCCACATAAATTAGACCTCCCTTTCCCATGGCCACGGACTGTCAATCCAGTTCCAGCAATCTTTTGGGTGAACGTCGTCAACTGTTTTTACATAAGGACCAAATTGTGTTTCGTATTTTGCTATCATTTCACGGCGACGGCGACGATACTCGCGCAACATACCGATAGCTTTTTGGTCGTGTGGATGCGTATCAAGAAACAGTACCATTTCGTGTATAGCAAAATCGAGCGCGTCAATTTTACGTTTTAGCATCATTTTTTCGTTCATCGAGCAGTCCTCCTTGCAGTAAGAGGTTTATTAAGGCAAGGGAAAATAGTTCCGCAGTCAAAACCGGTTTCGGTATCGTATACGGAACTTATCTGCTGAACATTTATAAAAGCCATAGCAAGAACCGCGCTATCGGACGAGGTATCATGCGTATGGCGATAGTTTGTATCCATATAATTCATAGCTTTTCTCCTTTTTGAATTTATTGTCCCTCTTTACAGTTTATTGCAGGACAACTAATAAGGTGAAAAAAGAAAGAAACAACTCTTACGAATCGTTTCTTTCTTTTGTCTTTTTATCAATTATATATCTTGGTCTTTCTTTTATTTCTAAATATATCTTGCCGATATACTCACCGATAACACCAAGACTTAACAGTTGTACGCCGCCAAGGAAACACATAATACTAATGGTAGATGCCCAACCTCCTGTTGGCCCGTAGATAAATCTGGTAATTACCGACCAGGTTATACCAACTATGCTAAGTAGCGACACAACGAAACCAAATGTTGTAATGAGGCGAATTGGTTTTACCGAAAGACTTGTTATACCGTCAATGGCAAACGACAACATTTTTCTAAGAGGGTATTTGCTTTTGCCTGCTATACGCTCTTTGCGAGAGTATTCAACGCAAGAGCATTTAAAACCCACCATTGGTACCAAACCGCGCAAAAAGAGATTAACCTCTTTAAACTGTGATAAACCATCTAACGCTTTTTTTGACATAAGTCGATAATCGGCATGGTTGTATATTATTTCGGCGCCCATAGCGGTCATTAATTTGTAAAAAAACTGGGCTGTAGCACGTTTAAAAAACGTATCGGTTTTTCGGTCGGAGCGCACGCCGTATACAACGTCGCAACCTGATAGATACTCGTCGACCATTTTATCAATAGCGTCGATATCATCCTGACCGTCACAATCAACCGAAATACACATATCACATTTGTCTTTTGCTTCCATAAGACCTGCAAGCAAAGCGTTTTGATGACCGCGATTGCGACTAAGCGATATACCACAGTAATGGTCATCAAGCATTGAAAGTTCGGTAATAATATCCCAAGTTTTGTCACGACTTCCGTCGTTTACAAAAAGTATGCGACTGTCTTCACTGATTTTACCGTATATATACAGGTCGTTTATTTTTTGTAAAAACATTGGCGCAGTAACGGGCAAAACCTCTTGCTCGTTGTAACAAGGTATTACAATATATAATATGGGTTGCATTTGTATCCACCTTTATTTCCATAATACATATATAATATATCCTACGCGTTTTTTTGTCAAGCAACAGAACCAATGCACGCGCGCAACTTTAAAAGTATTTTCTTTTCGGCGCGAGATACTTGCACCTGCGACAGTCCGAGTTTTGCCGCCGTTTCATTTTGAGTAAAACATTCAAAATAACGATACCGTATTATTTGTTGCTCGGTATCATCAAGATGTTTAAATGCGCGTTGTAGCATAAGTTTGTCGGTAAGCAGATCTTCGGGACCCGATACGGCAATATCGCTTTCACATATTCCGTCATCATTTTCGTAAGTAAGCGATACAGTAGGTTGCGCCGCCGAGAGCGCTTCGGTTATTTCTTCGGGTGTGACACCAAGTTCTGCGGCAAGTTCACTAATTGTTGGTTCGCGAGAAAGTTTTAGTTCGAACAAAGATTTTTGCCGAGTCACTTTGAGCGATAGTTCTTTTAGCCCACGAGAAACCTTTACCGATCCGCCGTCGCGAAACATACGACGTATTTCACCCAAAATAACAGGTACGGCATAGGTAGAAAAGCAAAGGCCTCTGTCCGTATCAAAACCGTCTACCGCCTTAATAAGACCTATGCAACCCGCTTGGTAAAGGTCGTCATATTCAATACCGCGACCCGTAAATCGCTTGCAAAGCGAGTGAACCAGTGGCAGATTGCTTTCGATAAACTCATCACGAGTATATGTATCAACCATTGACTGTATATCGCGGCGCAATCTTTTTTACAAGGGTAACGGTAGTACCCTTACCCACTACCGAACGCACGCGAATGTCATCCATAAATGACTGCATAACCGCAAACCCAAGTCCTGCGCGCTCGCCGCCTACCGTGGTAAAGAGAGGTTCCATTGCCTTTTCAACATTTTCGATACCGCAACCGTTATCGCGAATTTTTATCTTTATTATATTTGTGTTGGAAATTTCACCACTTATGTAAATTTTGCCAAGTTTTTCACGATATGCGTGAACGATACAATTTGTAACCGCTTCGCTTACGGCAGTTTTTATATCGTTTATTTCTTCAAGCGTGGGGTCAAGTTGCGCCGCAAACGCCGCAACGGTAGCGCGCGCAAACCCCTCGTTTGCCGAGCGTGATAATATATTCATACTAAATTTATTTATAGTTTCCATATTTACATCTCCTTATTTTTTACAATCATCAATAGTTGCGAGTTTTTCTATTCCCGATAGTTTCATCACTTTGTATATCTGTGGCGATGTTCCCGTTATATGAAGTTTTGCGCCATGTCGCGACAGGTTGCGATATCTCCCCATAACAAGACCAATTCCTGAACTATCCATAAAACTGACGCGAGTAAAATCTAAAATAAGTAACGACGGCATATTAAGTTCCGCCGCGTTATCTATTGCATTACGTATTGACGACGCCGAATGATGATCGAGTTCTCCGCTTATATACGCGGTGGTTACTTCACCATTTACGCTAATTTCTACCGACATAAAAACACCTCCGTTAAAATAAAATAAAATAAAAAAACAAGCTTCTACCTTATTATAGAAGCTTGTCCTTGAAAATTTTGTCATATCTAATTGTCAAATAATGTTTTATTTATTTAAAAGCGGTCTTAACTGCGACGCTAAATAAAGCGAACCAAAAACAAATATAGGTTGCGATTTACTTACTTCTTTTGCCAGTAGTATTGATGTTTCAAGCGTATCGGCAACAAACACATTATCACAATATTTTTTTGCTTGACAACACAGTTCGTCCGCGGGCAATGAACGAGGACCCTCGGGCGTTACGCAAACAACGTTTTTACAATACGGTAATGTTTTGGCTAAAACTTCGCCATAATTTTTGTCACCCATTACGCCTATTATAGCGGTAACATCTTTAAATTCTTTTAATGCCGCTACAAGCGACGTTGCGCCGTCGGGATTATGCGCGCCGTCGATTATTATAAGCGGGTCGCGCGACACTACCTCAAGCCGAGCAGGTATAAAGGCGTTTTTAAGACCCGATTTTATATGATTTTCATCAATATCTAAACCACAGTTTTTAAGTGCTTCAACGGCAACCAACGCGTTTTCTATTTGATACTCACCGCCAAGTGAAGTTTCGTAATATGCGTTGTTGTAAACAAAACTATTACCAAGCAAGGAGCATTTAACATCTTTTAGATTGTTTGCGTTGGGAGTTATTACGTTTGGCGTATGATTTTTAATAACCGTCATCGCCTTAGCAGGTTGATTGTGCGATGTAACAACATTGTCGTTTTTTATAATTCCGCATTTTTCATTTGCTATTTGTGAAAGCGCATCACCCAAAACAGCGGTATGGTCAAGACCAATTTTTGTAATGACCGAAACAAGTGGCGCCGATATAATGTTGGTAGCGTCAAAGCGTCCACCAAGCCCTGTTTCAAGCACAGCAACGTCGATTTTGTTTTCACTAAAATATAAAAAACCAACCGCCGTTATAAACTCAAACTCGGTAAGTTGCACACCCGTATCGATTACCTTTTGAGAAAATCTACACAGGTCGTCGCGCGAGATAAACTCGCCGTTTATTTGAATTCTTTCACAAAAATCGGTAATGTACGGCGAAACAAAAGTTCCTACTTTGTACCCTGCCGATTTTAACGCGCATGATATAAAAGCGCAACTTGAACCCTTGCCGTTAGTGCCTGCGACGTGAATGGCTTTAAAATCGTTTTGCGGATTGCCTAACTTTTCGCACGCGGAAGTTATTCTTTCAAGCGATGCTTTTTGCGAAAAACGACCGAGGGAATGTATATAATTTAAAGTTTCAATATATTTCATAAAACACCAAAATTTTACTTGAAAATTTAAAAAATAGTTTCACATAATACTATCAAGGATTAAGCGATTAATCCTTTTTAATACGGCAGATATATTTAAAGCTTATTATATTGATAGAGAAAAATACATCTACCGTAATATTTAAGGGAGTCGAAAATCATATTCGACTCCCTTTTACTTTTAACCAAGAGCCTTGATTTCCGCTATACTGTCTTCAATCATCTTGATTTTATCAAGCGCTTTGCTAAGACCCTGTCTTTGCTGTTCAATAACAGCGGCAGGCGCCTTTGCAACAAAGCCCTGATTATTAAGTTTCTTTTCAAAGAACTCTTTGTCAACTATTGCTTTTTGCAAATCTTTGTTAAGTCTTGCAATCTCGCCCTCAATATCAACAAGTTCTTTCATTGGCATATAAACTGTTGCCGCGTCGGTAACCACGCGTACCGCGCCCTCGGCGTCAAAGTTATCGCCGATTTCTACTTCCGAAGCGCTTGCCAAACGGCAAATGTAAGAAGTGCCTGTGCTAAAGGTGTTAGCAAACGCAGTTTGAATGCAAACCTTTGCCTTCTTCGAAGGAGGTACGTTCATTTCGGCTCTACGGTTTCTGATCGCCTTTATAACAAGCATAATCTTTTCAAACTCTGCTTCTTCTGCCACGAAGTTAAATTCATCACAGAATTTTGGCCATTCGGTAACCATAAGTACCTCGCCATTGTGTGGCAAACTTTGCCAAATTTCTTCGGTGATAAATGGCATAAATGGATGGAGTAGCGCCAAAGTATTTGTAAATACGTATACAAGCACGCTACGAGCAGTGTTTTTAGCCGCTACGTCTTCGCCGTTTAGACGGGCTTTGCATATTTCGATATACCAGTCACAAAATACGTCCCAAATAAAGTCGTAAAGTTTCTGTACCGCAAGACCTAACTCGAAATGGTCAAGGTTTTCGGTAACGTCACGAACGAGCGTATTGTATTTTGAAATAATCCATTTGTCCTCAAGCGCAAGGTCGGCGGTGTTAACAGGCATAACCTCATCATTTTCAAGATTCATAAGAATAAATCTTGCCGCATTCCAAATCTTGTTTGCAAAGTTACGGCTTGCTTCAACACGTTCAGGTATATAACGCATATCGTTACCTGGGCTATTACCGGTAGCAAGTGAGAAACGAAGCGCGTCTGCGCCAAAGGTGTCAATAACTTCGAGTGGATCAACACCGTTACCCAAAGATTTTGACATCTTTCTACCCTGTGGGTCGCGAACAAGTCCGTGAATAAGAACGGTATCAAACGGTACTTGACCTGTTTGCTCTATACCTGAGAACATCATACGCATTACCCAGAAAGGAATAATATCGTAACCTGTAACGAGTGTGTTTGTAGGATAATAGTGTTTTAAATCCTCTGTAACTTCTGGCCAACCAAGTGTAGAGAATGGCCAAAGCGCAGATGAGAACCAAGTATCGAGTGTGTCGGGGTCCTGTACTATTTTTTCACTACCGCAATGAGCGCATTTTGTTGCATCCTCGTGCGAAACGGTAATTTCACCACACTCCTCGCAGTACCAAGCAGGAATTCTATGACCCCACCAAAGCTGACGAGAGATACACCAGTCACGAATGTTTTCGAGCCAGTGGAAATATACCTTTTCAAAACGCTGTGGCACAAACTTTGTCTCGCCATTTTTAACAGCATCGATAGCAGGTGTAGCCAAAGGTTTCATCTTTACGAACCATTGCTTTGAAACAGCAGGCTCAACAGTAGTGCCGCAACGATAGCAAGTGCCAACGTTATGAGTATAGTCCTCTATCTTAACAAGAGCGCCTTCCGCTTCCAAATCGGCAACGATTGCCTTGCGAGCTTCGTAGCGATCCATGCCTGCATATTTTGGATAATCAGCGGTAATTTTTGCATCATCGGTCATTACGCAAATAACAGGAAGATTGTGACGCAAACCAACCTCAAAGTCGTTGGGGTCGTGAGCAGGTGTAATCTTAACAACACCTGTACCAAAATCCATCTCAACGTAATCATCTGCAACAACAGGTATCTTACGATGAACGATTGGCAAATCAAGTTCTTTACCGATTAGGTCTTTATATCTTTCATCATTTGGGTTTACTGCAACTGCAGTATCACCAAGAAGTGTTTCAGGACGGGTGGTTGCGAGTTCTAGATAACCGCTACCATCAGCAAAAGGATAACGCAAATGCCAAAAATGACCTGCCTGTTCCTCGTATTCAACCTCAGCGTCAGAGATAGATGTCTTACAGTGTGGGCACCAGTTGATGATGCGCTCGCCACGATAGATAAGACCCTTTTCATAAAGGTTTACAAAAACTTCTTTTACCGCTTTGTTACAACCCTCATCAAGTGTAAAACGCTCGCGGTCCCAGTCGCAAGAAGAACCAAGCTTTTTAAGCTGTTCTATAATTCTGCCGCCGTATTGACGCTTCCATTCCCAAGCGCGCTCAAGGAAACCATCACGACCGATATCCTCTTTTGTGATGCCTTCTTTTTTCATTGCTTCTACAATCTTTGCTTCAGTTGCAATAGACGCATGGTCGGTACCGGGAAGCCAAAGTGTATCAAAGCCTTGCATACGCTTAAAGCGGATAAGAATATCCTGCAAGGTGTTGTCGAGAGCATGTCCCATGTGAAGTTGACCTGTGATGTTTGGTGGTGGAATAACTATTGTATAGGTTTCCTTGTCTTCTTCACACTTTGCGTGAAAATATTTACCGTCGAGCCACATTTTATAAATGCGGTCTTCAACATCCTTTGGGTCATACTGTTTTGCGAGTTCTTTATTCATAAATTTACCAACTCCAAATAAGTATATTTAAAAAATGATTGTTAATAATATTATTGTCAGCCACGAGAAAAAGCGTTTGCATTTCGCGGCGGACATACCGCCCGAGATTGCAAATTGCCTTTTCGGACGGTCTTTTATTTTACCTCTAAATGCGCTATATGTCAAGTGCGGTTTGCGTTGCTTGACCTTTTTGTGGTAGCGCGCCTGCGGCAGGCAAATTCTTTGTGCGGTAGCGATGCGGACTATCAAGGCTATCAGCTACATATGCCTCTACAGTAAATATACGTTGACCCTTCTTTTGAGTCATAACCGCTACGCCGCCGTTATCCTTGGTGGCCTTAGCAGGAATAGATGCCGTGTTTACAAGCAACATACGGTTGTTTGTAGACTTGAGCAATATATCACAATCTTCTTCAAAATAAAGAATTGTGTGAATCTTAAACTTTTCGCAATACGCTTTTATAAGCTTTTTACGATTGGTCTTGGTTTCGTATGATTTTAGCGGAACTTTTGCAATTCGACCATTGTCAAACACAAAAATCATAAAGCCCGAGTAATCACGAGTATGCACCATATAAAGACTTGACTCGCCCTCGTCGTATTCGAGTTTGCTTCCAACAAAGTCGCCAAGCGCGCTCGCCTTGCCATCGGCAAAGTCAAACACACGGCTTTTGTACACCTGCGCGTTTGTCGTAAAGAACAACAAATCGTGAGCGTTGGTAGACTCCATAGTCTGGGTGATTTCGTCGCCCTCTTTTAGCTTTTGCTCACCGCTCATACGCAACGACTGTGGCGTAATCTTTTTGAAGTAGCCATCCTTTGTAAAGAACAATGTCACAGGTGACTCGTCCAAAACCTCAGGCTCGTTTGTAACGTCTTCGGTCTCGGCAGAAACAATCTGTGTCTTACGATCAACGCCGTACTTCTTGATTACTTCTTCAAGTTCTTTTACGATTATCTTTTTGATTTTTGCTTTAGAATCAAGAATTGACTGCATTTCGTCAATCTCTTTTTGTAACGCTTCGATTTCATCAAGACGTTTTAAGATGTATTCGCGATTGAGGTGACGCAACTTAATTTCGGCAACGTATTCGGCCTGTATTTCGTCAATGCCAAAGCCAATCATAAGATTTGGCACAACCTCTTTTTCCTCTTTGGTGTCGCGAACAATTTTTATTGCCTTATCTATATCAAGCAAAATTTTCTCCATACCTTTGAGGAGATGTAATTTGCTTTTTGCTTTTTCAAGTTTAAAGTAAACTCTACGACGCACACACTCGCTACGAAAAGCAACCCACTCTGATATAATATCCTTAACACCAAGCACCATAGGACTAGACGCAATAAGAATATTAAAGTTGCAAGAAAAACTATCTTGTAATGGTGTCATCTTAAATAGTTTTTTCATAAGCTTTTCGTGGTCCACGCCACGTTTTAAATCTATCGTAATCTGCAAACCGTTAAGGTCTGTCTCATCACGAATATCATTTATCTCGGTAATCTTTTTAAGTTTTACCAATTCTACAACCTTTTCAATAATAGCTTCGGTTGTGGTGGTTGGCGGTATGGACTTTATGTCGATACAGTTATTAGACTTATCGTACTGATAGGTACCTCGTACCTTAAAGCCGCCGCGACCTGTTTCGTAAATCTTTTCCATCTCGGCGCGATTGTATAAAAGCTCGCCGCCAATTGGGAAGTCAGGCGCCAAAAGTGTGTCTGCAACGTTTATGTCATTATCTTTAATATAAGCGATTGTGGTTTCGCACACCTCGCGTAGATTAAACGGACAAATGTTACTTGCCATACCTGCCGCAATACCCATATTAGCATTTACAAGTATTGATGGAAATGTTACAGGGAAAAGTACAGGTTCTTTCATTGTAGCGTCATAGTTATCTACAAAATCAACCGTGTCTTTATCTATATCACTAAATAATTCTTCCGCAATAGGAGCAAGTTTTGCCTCGGTATAACGCGAAGCAGCGCACTGCATATCGCGTGAATACGCCTTACCAAACGAACCCTTTGATTTTACGTAAGGGTGTAGTAGTGCCTCGTTGCCTTCACTTAGTCGCACCATTGTTTCATAGATTGCGGCATCACCGTGAGGATTAAGCTGCATCGTACGACCAACAATGTTAGCCGACTTTATGGTAGAGCCCTTGAGCAAACCCATAGTGTGCATTGTATAAAGCAATTTGCGGTGAGACGGTTTAAAGCCGTCAATCTCAGGAATAGCACGCGAAATAATTACGCTCATCGCGTATGGCATAAAGTTTGATTTGAGTGTTTCGGTCACCAAACTCTCAACCACGGTACCTGCGCCCGCAATATAGGCGTTGCTCTGAGGCTTTTTAGTTTTTTGCTCGGTTTCTTTCTTTTTTCTTGGAGCCAATTTTTATATCTCCTTTAATATATCGTTAGCTAATATCGGCATCTTCCATATATAGGTAGCCGTATTCCGAAATGTAGTCTTTACGTCCTGCAAGATTATCGCCAAGAAGCAGGTCAAACATTTCACTTGTGTACTCGGCATCTTCGGGAAGTATCTTTATAAGACGACGGGTTTCTGGATTCATAGTAGTAAGGTTCATCATATCTGGTTGGTTTTCACCAAGTCCCTTTGAACGCTGAAGCGTATACTTTTCGTCGCCTATCTGCGCTAGGATGTCTACCTTTTCATTTTCATCATATGCAAAGTAGGTCTTTGCCTTGGTGTTAATCTCGTAAAGAGGTGTCTCAGCAATAAATACCCTACCCTCGCTGATAAGCGTTGGCATAAGACGGTAAATCATTGTAAGGATGAGCGTTCTGATATGGAATCCGTCTACGTCGGCATCGGTACAGATTATAATCTTGTTCCAACGAAGATTTGCCATATCAAAGTTAGAAAGATTTTTGTTAGCCTTTGACTTAACCTCTACGCCGCAACCTAACACTTTAAGCAAATCGGTGATGATTTCACTTT
>JAFYQN010000068.1 GCA_017559885.1 Clostridia bacterium | reverse complement strand
TTTGAACCTATACCCGAGTGGAAAAGCACCATTATAGCGCCAAAAAAGATACAACTTTATCAAAACGGTGCTTTACTTAGTGAATATACCGATGTTAATTTTACTTATAAAGTAGCTAAGCATATAGAGTCTTGGCATATATACAAAGAGAGCATAGAACAAACAGACGTTGGCATTACTGCCGATACAATTCAAAATATCAGAGATAATGAAACCTATATCGAAGTCTTTTTTAGCGCAGAAATAACGTTTTATGGCAAAAATATGATTTTGCCTGAAACAAAAAATTTGTTAATACCTCTTACAGGTAACTATGCGTATTGTATGTTTGAGTCAGGCAAAGACTTTAACTATAATTGCTTTACCATTTCTGAAAAAGCAAATGGTCTGGAACAGTTTTTTGATGTATTAAAAACTGATGATAACGGTTGACAATAGTAACCAATAAGGTGTAAAATAGTGGCGTGGTTTTTCCACGCTACTATTTTTTTTGGGGTATATGTTTTGAAAAAGATAAAGATATACAGCGAGTTGGTTTATATTTTTGCCCAACTCGGTTTGACGTTGTCGGTGGCTATTATGGCGGCGGCAGATTTTGGCGTTTCTATGATCGTTGCGCCAGCTTACATATTAAGTGAAAAAATAAATATTATAAACATAGGCGCTTTTAGTCACGAGCTTACCTTTGGCGAGTGGAGTTACATAACGCAGGGAGTTTTGTTCATTGCTTTTTGTATCGCTATGAAAAAGGTCAAGCTTACATATTTCGTATCATTTTTAACCTGTGTGATATATGGTTATATTCTTGATATGTGGCAAAAGATAATCCCAATATTAAACCCGGACATTGTCCCCGCGGGCAGTATGGATTTATGGATCAGAGTGGTAATGTTTATCGTGGGCGAGGTGTTTACCGCGTTTTCGGTTATGCTCTTCTTCAAGTCGTATATATATCCGCAGGTGGTAGATTTGTTTGTAAAGGGAATTGCGCAAAAGTATAATATAAACCAAAACAAGTTTAAAAAGTTATTTGATATGGGTTGCCTTATTGTTTCTGTGATACTTACGCTAGCGTTGTTTAAAACCTTTGTAGGCGTAGAACTTGGAACAATAATAATCGCGCTTGTAAACGGCGTGCTTATCGGATTCTTTTCAAAACTTTATGATAAATACGTGGAAACAATACCTTTGTTTCCAAAGGTTGCTAAAAAGTTTGAGTTTTAATTAAAGAGGATTAAAGATGACATTTGAAGAAATTAAACAAAACCAGGCGATACGAGATTATATAACCGCCGCAGATGAGTCGCTTAGCGCGCTCGGCTTTACCGAACACAGTTTTGCCCACGTTACCGTTGTGGCAGAGACGGCAGGCAGTATTTTGAAAACCTTGGGGTATGACGAGCGTACGATTGAGCTTGTTAAAATTGCGGGATATCTTCACGATATCGGCAATCTTGTAAATCGCGTTGAACACAGTCAAAGCGGTGCGGTTATGGCATTTAGAATATTGGACAATTTAGGCTTTGATTCAAAGGAAATTGCAAACATAGTAACCGCGATAGGTAATCACGACGAGGGCACGGGCGTACCCGTGAGCGAGTTTGCCGCGGCGCTTATCTTGGCCGATAAGTCTGACGTTCGTAGAAATCGAGTTAGAAATCAGGATGAAACAACCTTTGATATTCACGATAGGGTAAACTACTCCGTAACCGATGCCGATATTACAATTAGCGAGGACAAAAAGGCAATAGAACTTAATCTTACCATCGATACCCAATATGGCTCTGTTATGGATTATTTTCAAATCTTTATGGAGCGTATGCTCTTGTGTCGCCGCGCGGCAGAAAAACTGGGACTACAGTTTAAACTTGTGATAAATAATCAGCAATTGGTATAAAAAACAAAGACCTCTACTTTTTTAGTAGAGGTCTTATTGTATTTATACTATCATTTAGTTTTTAAGACTTTGCATAGGCGCAGGGATTCGTCCGCCACGATTTATAAATTTTGCAGGGCTTGCAGTCATGTTTACGTCCATTATAGGACCTTCGCCCAAAAGTCCGCCAAAGTTTAGGTCTTCGCCCGCTTTTTTACCGATAGCAGGTATTACGCGTACCGCGGTTGTCTTTGAGTTTACCATACCTATAGCCGCCTCATCGGCAATAATTGCCGAGAGCACTTCGCTAGGTGTGTCACCGGGAACAACCACCATATCAAGACCAACCGAGCAAACCGCAGTCATGGCCTCGAGCTTTTCAATCTTTAGGTCGCCGCTACGAGCCGCGGCAATCATACCCTCGTCTTCTGATACAGGGATAAACGCGCCCGATAGACCGCCGACCGAG
Organism: Clostridia bacterium; assembly: GCA_017559885.1. Lineage (GTDB taxonomy): Bacteria > Bacillota > Clostridia > Oscillospirales > Acutalibacteraceae > UBA737. The sequence goes on along the minus strand of JAFYQN010000068.1, from coordinate 18,247 downwards.
TTGCAAGCCATAACGCCGCCTTTTTTTACAGCGTCGTTAAGCATTGCAAGCGCAGCAGTGGTACCATGGGTACCGCAAACTTCCAAGCCCATTTCTTCCAAAATTCTTGCCACCGAGTCACCAACCGCAGGGGTGGGGGCAAGGGAAAGGTCTACTATGCCAAATGGTACGCCAAGTCGTCGAGCCGCCTCGCTACCAACAAGTTGACCAACACGGGTAATTTTAAACGCGGTGCGCTTTATAGTTTCGGCAACGGCGCCCAAATCGCCGTCACATTTTTTAAGCGCAGAATAAACAACGCCCGGACCCGATACGCCAACGTGAATAACACAGTCAGGTTCGCCAACGCCGTGGAATGCGCCTGCCATAAATGGATTGTCCTCAGGAGCGTTACAAAATACAACCAGCTTTGCAGGACCAATGCAGTCACGGTCGGCCGTAAGCTCGGCGCTTTCCTTGACGATTTCACCCATAAGTTTAACGGCATCCATATTAATACCTGCCTTGGTAGAACCAATGTTTACCGAAGAGCAAATATTTGTGGTCTCGTTTAGCGCGCGCGGAATAGATTTAATAAGTTCTACGTCACCTGCCGAAAAACCCTTTTGCACAAGCGCTGAATATCCACCAATAAAGTTTACGCCGACGGTATCGGCCGCGCGTTGTAATGCGTGGGCATATTTAACAGGGTCGCCGCCAGACACTGCAACAAGCATAGAGACAGGCGTTACCGATATGCGTTTGTTAATAATCGGAATGCCATACTCTGCCTCAATATCTTCGCCTGTTTTAACCAAGTTACCTGCTAAGCGCACAATTTTATCATATACCTTTTGGCACGAAACATCGATATCGCTATCGGCGCAATCGAGCAATGAAATACCCATTGTGATAGTACGGATATCAAGGTTTTCTTGCCTTATCATATTTATGGTTTCTAAAATATCGTTAAGATTAAGCATATAAATATACCTCGGTTAAATGCGATGCATTGAGTTAAAGATGTCTTCGTGCATAACGTGAATTTCTAAATTCATAGTTTCGCCTAAAGATTGCATTTTTTCAGAAAATTCTTTAAAGTTGCAGTTAAGACCCGAAATATCGGTAAGCATAACCATTACAAACATATCCTGTAAAACAGACTGTGTAATGTCGATAATGTTTACGTTATATTCGGCGCACGCGGCGCTAACACGCGCGGTAATGCCAACGGTGTCTTTACCCATAACTGAAATTACTGTTTTTTTCATAATTCTTCCCTCACAGTTTCGTATAATTCCTCGCGGCGTTTTTCAAGCTCTGCCGCAAATAAATCTTTTGTAACCTTTATGCTAAGCGCGCAACCTGCGCAAGCAAGACTTATTACGTAAAAAGGCGGATAGAAAAACGCCGAAACAAACGTAATAACCGCAACGGCAAGACTGCAAAGACAAACCTTTTTAAGCGAGGCGATATTGCTATCGCCAAAAACAAGACCCGAAAGGCAATTTTTGATTACCTTTTTAATATTAAGCAATGCATATATAGAAAACGGTAAGCAAGGATAACAGGTAAGCATTATCAAAGCGGGTAAACCTGCGTTTTTGTTCTTAACCTCAACAAACCACGTTACAAGCCACGGCAACGCAACGGCAAGTGACAAAAGCGCCACAATAGAAATATAAACTACTACCAAAGAAAAGGTTAAAGATTTTTTTGCTTTCAATATCGGCACCTCTTTTTATATATTAAAAGTATTATACAACAGTAAATCATTTTAAGCAAGCAAAAAAGCAACATATAATAAAAATTTAACAGCGAAGTGAAATTTCACTTCGCTGTTAAAACTATTAGTCTAATCTAATTCGCGTGGAACGTAAACGGGCACGTACGATACTTCGCGATAAAAGGCGGCGTTTGCGGCTTCTTGATATGTATTTATTGCCAAAGTGCCTACAAACAAGAACGCAAGATAAAGAAGCGATAAAACAATAAATGCAAAAGCGCCTAAAACTTCACTGATTGCCATTAATAACAATCCAAACAAAACTATAAGAATTATGGGTAAAGCAAGTAAAAAATGCCAACCTATAAAACTAAAATGCAAGCAAAACAGACGCCATTTGTTACCGTTCATAATTTGTCGGGATTTGGTTATAGCTTCGTTGGCGGTTAGTTCGGGATTTTCGGCAAGAATATAAGGTGTCATGGCGTAACTATAGGTCTTTATAATTCCCGGAATAATAAATAGCAAACTCCAAAGACTGATATAAAGCCCTGTTAAAAAATTCATACAAAAGCCCGAACCGAAATGCTTGAATTTTGAAAACAAATCGGTAAAGCGAGGTGTATTTTTATCTATAAGATTAAGGTTAAATTGTGCATAACCAAGTCTTACAGGACCGGAAATAATAAATATAGCTATACAATATAACAACACAATAAGCGATGCGACTATCATAAACAACAAAATTATTGCGCTTGTTTCTTCCGATTCTATGCTCGAGATTATGGCGGGTAACGAATCAGAATCAATGTTGGACGAAACTATATTTGTAGAAGTAGTAATAACCGTTCCACCCAAAAGCGACGCTACAAAATGCGTGAGTGTGGCGATAAGCCATTTGCTTTTTAGCGCATCAAGTGCGATTTGTTTAAAATCTGCTGAATATTTCATTAGCGTACCTCCTTTAAAATTTGTTTTAAAGAAAAATTTTTAAGCAATGCGACATTTGGATTCTATCAGTCTTAACTTAAATTTATTATACATTATCTTGCATGGCATGTAAAGAGTTTAGCTCTAAATTTCAAAAAATGACAAAAAGAGAAAGTTGGAACAGTTGTTATTACTCTTTCCGGCGTAGGATTCATTCTTTTCGGCAAAAAGAAAAAATAATAATTAAACATTAAAAAAGAGAGGGTCAACCCTCTCTTTTTTTTAATACTGAAAATTTTAAAAGTGTAAAAATAATGATTGCAAAAAGCATAAGGCCGCCGACATTTGCGAGGGTAGGCGGAATATATTGCGAAAGGTCGATTGCTTGGCTTATCCCAAACACCGCAAGAAACGCAAGTATAATGCCTACAAGTCCTTCGCCTGCAATCATACCAGAGCAAAACAGGATGCCGTCGTTGATGGCGTCTTGGTTTTTTCTTTTGCTTTTTTCAAGCGCCAAACGCAAAAGACCGCCTGCCATAATACAAGCGTTGAGATGAATTGGAAGATAAATACCGATAGCAAAAGGTAATATGGGTATATCAATTATTTCTGCCACTATGGCGATAAACACACCGACAAATACAAGACCCCACGGCAAATTGCCGCCCATAACACCCTCAACAATAAGTTTCATAAGCGTTGCCTGCGGCGCGCCTAATTCATCCGAGCCAAAACCCCAAGCAAAATCCAACAAATAAAGCGTACTGCCTATAGCGAGTGCGGCGGCAACAACGCCAATAATCTCACCAATTTGTTGCTTGTAAGGCGTAGCGCCCAAGATATATCCTGTTTTAAGGTCTTGCGAGGTGTCGCCTGCGATTGCCGACACAATACATATAACCGATCCTATCGATATTGCGCTTGCCATACCCGAAATGGTATCGCCACCCATTATTTTAAGCGTAACCGTAGCGATTAAAAGCGTGGCAATCGCCATGCCTGATACAGGGTTGTTACTGCCGCCGACAAGACCAACCATACGAGATGATACGGCGGCAAAAAAGAACCCAAAAACAACAATTATAACCGCGCCTATAATCGATACGGGAATAGACGGAATTAACCAGATAAGAACCGTAAGCAGTAAAATCAAGATAATGACTACTTTTATATTAATGTCGCGCGCGGTACGTTGGTTTGATGCATCGCCCGAAAGTTTAACGCTTTTTATAGCTCCAACAAAGGTTTTAACTATTAGCGGCATAGATTTTATAAGACTTATAATGCCGCCTGCCGCCAATGCGCCTGCGCCAATATAACGGATATAATTGCTCCAAATCGCGCTCGCGCCACCCGTAGAGTAAAGTTCGCCAATAGTCTGTGTCGCAGGGTAAAGGGTAGAATTTTTACCAAAAAGCACAATAAGCGGTATCAGCGCCAACCAACTAAGCATACCGCCGGCAAACATATATGACGAAATACGCGCGCCGCAAATATAACCAACGCTCATCACGGCAGGGTAGATTTGCGTTCCTATTTCGCCTGCAAAACCTTTAACCCGAAAAGAAATTTCACCCGATACAAGTTTTGCGCCGTCTATAATAAATTTAAAAAATGCCGCAAAACCAAGTCCTGCAAAAACGGTGGTTGCATTTGCGCCGCCCTTTTCACCTGCAAGCATTACTTCGGCGCAAGCAGTACCCTCGGGGTAAGGCAGTATGCCGTGTTCTTTAACTATAAGCGCTTTGCGAAGCGGAATCATAAAAAACACACCAAGCAAACCGCCTATAAGAGAAATTAAGGTTATCTCTATAATGCTTGGTTTGTCCATTATGCCGTCGCGCGCCCACAAAAAAAGCGCAGGCAAAGTAAAAATTGCGCCTGCCGCAACCGATTCGCCTGCGGAACCTATGGTTTGCACAATGTTGCTTTCAAGAATTGAGTTACGGCGAAGCGCAATGCGAATAATACCCATAGCGATAACCGCCGCAGGAATCGACGCCGACACAGTCATGCCGACCCTAAGTCCAAGATATGCGTTTGCCGCGCCAAAAATAACAGCCAACAGCACACCCGTGATAACCGACGTAGCAGTAATTTCACCGGTGGTGCGATTGGCCGCGATATATGGTTTAAATTCGGTTTGTTTATCCATAAAAACTCCTAAAAGGGATATTATGGATTTAGTTTCTCCAACACTTCAAGAAGTATACTATAAAAATTTTGCGTAGAAGAAATGCTCAATCTTTCGCGCGTGGTGTGAATTTCATAAAGGTTAGGACCTATGGATATACAATCAAAATCTTTTATGCCGTCGGCAAACACACCGCATTCAAGACCTGCGTGTATTGCTATAACGGTGGGTTGGTTGCCCGTTGTTTTGGAATAAACTTCACAGTAAAGGTCGCGCAAAAGCGAATCGGCTTTATACTCCCAAGGCGGATAATGTCCAAAGGTTTCGTATGGGATATTTAAAGCGTCAAAAAGCGCGCCAAGTTTTGATTCAAGAAAAATGAGCGCCGATTTTTTATTGCTTCGCAAAGCAAAGTGAAAAATAATGTTGTTTTCGGTTGTTTCGAGTATACCAAGGTTAAGTGACGTTTGAACAAGACCCTTTATACTCGCGCTCATTTCGGTAACACCGTTTGGCGCGCATAGTAAAACCTGTAAAAGCTTTTGCTCGACATCCTTTTCAAAAACGTCATAACTTGAGTTTGCGTGAGTGGTGAGTATCGCGTCAAAGTCGGGTTCTCTATCGCAAATTTCTTGTTTAATAATATCAATAACATTTTTGGCGTTTTCACAAAAAACATTTGGCTCTTTTACGCAAAAATCCACTGTGCTACAGTTTGGTATGGCGTTTGCTTTGTCGCCGCCGTTAATACTTATAATACCAAAATCAGTATAGGGTTTAATAGATGAGATTATTCTTGCCGTAATCAAATTGGCGTTTTCGCGATTTTTGTTAATTTCTACACCCGAGTGACCGCCTATAAGTCCCGTAATTTTTAAACTTACCTTTGCGCCTTGAGCGCTGACTTTTTTAAGCGGTAATTTTGCTTCAAAGTCACTGCCGCCTGCGCAAGACACTGTAACCGTACCCTCTGTTTCGGAGTCGAGGTTTATCATACGTTTTGCTTTTAAAACGCTCATATCTAAAGCGCGCGCGCCAATCATACCGATTTCTTCGTCGGTGGTAAAAACTGCTTCAATCGGTGGGTGAGAAATATTATCGCTTTCTAAAATTGCAAGAACCATTGCTACGGCAATTGCATTGTCGGCGCCAAGGGTTGTGCCGCGCGCCTTTAAAAAATCGCCGTCGACGTATAAATCAAGTCCGTCTTTTTGAAAGTCGATATTGCAGTCCGCCATTTTTTGACAAACCATATCAAGATGACCTTGTAATATTACGGGAGCATAATTTTCATATCCAACAGTGCTATTTTTAAATATAATTACGTTGTTTGCAGCATCTTTTATATATTTTAAACTGTGTTCTTTTGCAAAATTTTCGCAAAACTGCGCTATATCGCCCATATTACCCGATCCGTGAGGAATGGCAGATAACCGTTCAAAATAGTAAAAAACTTTTTGTTGGCTTAATTTTTCAGGCAGCATATTATTTTTCTCCTTTGAAACTATTATTAGAATTATAACATGACAAGTAGAAAACATCAAGAATATTGATGATATCATTTTATGTGTAAAAACTTCATATATTAATTATGGTGATATTATGTTGTGTAGAATCGACGAACTAAAAAACAAACAGGTTGTTTGCGTGAAAGACGGTTGCGTGTTGGGGTTTATATCAGATATAGAAATGGACACCCAAAGCGGCGCGCTTACGTCAATTATCATTTTTGGAAGATTTAAGTTTTTTGGACTTCTTGGTCGTGAAGAAGATATAATTATACCGTGGGAAGATATAAAAGTTATAGGTAAAGAGACGGTACTTGTCAGTACCGAGCCGCCCGTTTACCTGCGCGAAAAGGGAAGAAGAATGGTTTAAGGTAATGTTTTATGTAGAAAAATGGTAAAATTTTGTATATTTTACACAAAAATCACAAATTGGAAACAAAAAAATTCCCCATTTTTTAACAAATACTATTGAAAAATAAAAGTCAATTAGTTATAATAAACTTGTGGAATTATGCGATTTTAAAAGAAGGGATGAAAAATGAAGGAATTTGACAACAGTTTCAATTCTATGATTAAAAACGACGCTTATGAATATTTAGGTTCGTTTTTATCGGGAAGCGTTGCCACATTTCGTGTGTGGGCGCCGGCTGCCGTTGCAGTAAGCGTTGTGGGCGATTTTAATAATTGGTCACATGACGCAAATCCAATGATGCGTATAGCCGACGGCGTTTGGGAAACACAGATTAGCGGCATTCAAAATTATACAACCTATAAATATGCCGTAATGTCAAATGATGGCAAGGTTACATTAAAGAGTGATCCATACGCAAGACATTTTGAAACGGCGCCTGCAAACGCGTCAAAGGTTTACGCTGATGATAATTACATTTGGCAGGATGACGAATGGCGCGAGCAGATGAATTCCAAAAACATTATGGAATCGCCTGTGAATATATATGAGGTGCATTTGGGTTCGTGGCAACGTTTTGCCGACGGCAACACCTACGACTACGTCACTGCGGCAAAAGAAATTTCTAAATACGTAAAAAAGATGGGTTATACTCACGTAGAACTAATGCCTTTAACGGAGCATCCCTTTGAGGGTTCATGGGGGTATCAGGTAACGGGTTATTTCGCTCCGACTTCGCGTTTTGGTACACCGCGTGATTTTAAAAAGTTTATCGACATAATGCATGGCGCAGGAATAGGCGTTATTCTTGACTGGGTACCTGCTCACTTCCCCAAAGATGAATTTGGTCTTTACCGATTTGACGGCACACCTTGTTATGAATATGCCGACGACCGCAAGGGCGAGCATAAAGAATGGGGAACCTGTGTGTTTGACTACGGCAAGGTTCAGGTTATGAATTTTCTTATCTCAAGCGCGGTGTTCTGGCTTAAAGAATATCATATAGATGGTCTTCGTGTTGACGCGGTGGCATCTATGCTTTATCTTGACTATGGCCGTAATGGTGGCGAGTGGTTGCCAAACGGTTATGGCGGTCGCGAACACCTTGAGGCGATTGAGTTGCTTCGTCAGGTAAACTCGGCGGCGTTTGCGGCAAATCCTAATGTTATGATGATAGCCGAAGAATCTACTGCTTGGCCTATGGTTACAAAACCGGCGAGTGACGGCGGTCTTGGATTTAACTTTAAGTGGAATATGGGTTGGATGAACGATATGCTACGATATATGTCGCTTGACCCGTTCTTTAGAAAACATAATCACGACTGTCTTACCTTTTCGTTCTTTTACGCGTTTAGCGAAAACTTTGTATTACCAATTTCGCACGATGAGGTTGTGCATGGTAAATGTTCGCTTATAAACAAAATGCCTGGAGAATATAAAGAAAAGTTTGATAATCTTCGCGCCTTTTATGCGTATATGATGGCGCACCCCGGTAAAAAACTGCTCTTTATGGGTCAGGAGTTTGGTCAGTTTATTGAGTGGAAGTATGACTCGGCGCTTGATTGGTTGTTGCTTGACTACGACGCTCACAAGCAAATGCACGAGTACGTAAAAGACCTTAATAAACTTTATAAAAACAACAGTCAATTTTGGGAGATTGACTACTCTTGGGAAGGTTTTAGTTGGATTTCAAACGACGACTACACCCAAAGTATAATTTCCTTCCGCAGAATGAACAAAGCAGGCGATGAAATTATATGCGTTTGTAACTTTGTTCCCGTTGACCGAAGTGATTATCGCATAGGCGTACCTGTGGACGGTAGTTATAAAAAGTTGTTTAGTTCCGCCGACCAAAAATACGGTGGAGCAGGCGGTGTGGCCGATTTTTACAAAAGTGAGAAAAAGCCAATGCACGGGTACGAAAACAGTATTTCTTTGGACATACCCGGTCTTTCGGTAACATATTATAAAGTACCGAAGAAAAGAAAAACAAATTCAAAAAATTAAACATAAGGGCAAATAAAAAAGGAGATGTTTTTTGTGATTAAGAAAAAATGTGTTGCAATGCTTCTTGCCGGCGGACAGGGTAGTCGACTTGGTGTGCTTACGGGTAAAATAGCAAAACCTGCAGTACCCTATGGCGGTAAATATCGTATTATCGATTTTCCGCTTTCAAACTGCACAAACTCGGGTATTGATACCGTAGGTATTCTTACTCAGTACAAACCGCTTGAACTTAACGACTACGTAGGTTCGGGCAAACCATGGGATTTGGACCGTCTTAACGGCGGCGTGCATATTTTGCCACCATATCAAGGACAAAAGGGCGGCGACTGGTACAAGGGTACTGCAAACGCTATTTATCAAAACCTTGAGTTTATTGAAAGATACAACCCCGAGTACGTGCTAATTCTTTCGGGTGATCACATCTACAAGATGGATTACTCAAAAATGATTGAACAGCACGAACAAACGGGTGCGGCTTGTACCATTTCGGTTTTAGAGGTATCACTCGAGGAAGCTTCTCGTTTTGGTATTATGAACACCAACGAAGACGGAAGTATCTACGAGTTTGAAGAAAAGCCAAAGCATCCTAAGAGCCAGCTTGCATCAATGGGTATTTATGTATTTACTTGGGAAAAACTCAAGAAGTATTTAACCGAAGATGATGCTAATCCCGATTCTGACAACGACTTTGGTAAGAACGTTATTCCTCTAATGTTAAATAATGGCGAACTTATGATGGTTTACCGTTTTAGCGATTATTGGAAAGATGTTGGTACCGTTGATTCACTTTGGGAGGCAAACCTTGACCTATTAAATCCAAAGATTGACCTTAACCTTTCCGATAAAGATTGGCGCATTTATTCTCGTACCGTAGCGTTACCGCCACAGTATATTGCTAACACAGCAAAGGTTGAGCATTCGCTTGTTACTGACGGTTGCGAGGTTTATGGTGCGCTTGATTATTCAATTTTATTTGAAAATGTAACGGTTGAAGAGGGCGCAAGTGTTGAATATTCACTTATAATGCCGGGCGCAGTTATTAAACGCGGCGCAAAGGTTAAATATGCAATTGTTGCTGAGGACGTTGTAATAGACGAAAACGTAAGTATTGGTGTCGACCCAACCGAAGTTGCTGCCGATGATTTTGGCATTACCGTAATTGGAAGCGGTGTAACCGTTGGAAAAGGCGTTAAAATTGGCGCCAAGGAAATGATAACCGAAGACGTGAAGGAGGAAGCATAATGATTTCATCAAGTGTAGCAGGCATAGTATTTGCAAATGCCCACGACGAAACTATTGAGCGACTTACCCAAAAGCGCTCTATTGCATCTGTGCCTTTTGGCGGCAGATATCGTCTTATAGATTTTTGTCTTTCAAACCTTGTTAATGCCGGCATTTCAAACGTTGGTATTATTACAAAGGAAAAATACCGTTCGCTTATGGATCATCTTGGTAGTGGTATGCACTGGGATCTTGACCGCAAGAGCGGTGGCATTAGAATTTTGCCTCCGTTTAACGTAAGTCGAGTTCGTCTTTACCAAAATCACGTTGAGGCGCTCTACGGCGCTATGGATTTTATGACACGTTGTAAAGAAAAATACATCGTGGTTTACGATGCTCGTACCGTAGCAAATATAGATATTAAAGCGGTTGTTAAGCAACATATAAATACAGCGGCAGATATAACGGTTGTTTGTCGCAAAGGTCTTAAAATCAGAAACGAAGACAATACAATGGCGCTTGACATAAATAAGGAAGGTAGAATTGTTCTTACCGGATTTCCTCAAAAGATTGCCGCTGACGATATTCGCAGTATGGGCGTATATGTCTTTAATCGTGAAAAACTTATTGAAATCGTTAAAGAATCATATAGAACCGGCGGCGATACAATAAACGACGATATAATTTCAGCAAATCTTGATACCTTAAAGATTATGGCGTATGAACACAAAAATTATGCCGAAATTATGGACTGTCCAAAGGCATACCGCCGCGCAAATTTTGAGTTGTTAGATGCAGAAGTTCGTAAGGATTTATTTAATCCCGACCGTCCAATTTATACCAAGACCCGTGATGATATGCCAACTCGTTATGGCGTAGAGTCTTGTGTTACCAATTCTCTTATAGCAGAGGGTTGCGTAATAGAAGGTACTGTTAAAAACTCAGTATTGTTTAGAGGTGTTAAGGTAGAAAAGGGCGCAGTCGTAGAAAACTGTATATTGATGCAAGGCGTAACGGTGGGCGAAAACGCTCAACTTGATAACGTTATCTCTGACAAAAATGCAACAATAGGCGCAGGAATGATGGCAAAAGGAACAGAAGAAAATATATTCTTTATAGAAAAGAATCAAACAATTTAGGAGTAATTTATGAAAATTTTATTTGCAACAAGCGAGGCGTTGCCGTTTGCTATGTCGGGCGGTCTTGCCGACGTTTCAGGCGCGCTTCCTAAAGCGCTTCGTCGCCGCCTTGTAGGATGCCGTGTGGTTATGCCGCTTTACGGCTCCATAAGCGCGGAACTTCGTGAAAAGATGACCTTTGTAGGCAGCATTACCGTACCTGTATCTTGGAGAAGACAGTATTGCGGTATATTTGAAGCGCATTTAGACGGTGTTATCTATTATTTGATTGATAACGAGTATTATTTTAAACGCGATATGCTTTACGGACATTATGACGACGCAGAGCGTTTTGCATTTTTCTCACGCGCCGTGCTTGAGATTTTGCCGTACATTGATTTCAAACCCGACATTATTCATTGTAACGACTGGCAAACCGCTATGGTGCCGGTATATCTTAACGAATTCTATAAGGCAGACCCGCTTTACAGCGATATAAAAACCGTATTTACCATTCATAACATTCAGTATCAAGGTAAGTATGGTATGGAGCTTTATAACGACCTTTTGGGACTTTTGCCCGGTCGCGAAAGTCTTGTAGAGTATGACGGTTGCGTTAATCTTATGAAGGGCGCAATCCAGTGCGCCGATAAGGTTACAACGGTGTCGCCTACCTACGCTCGCGAGATATTAGAGCCGTATTATTCACACGGTCTTGATAATATTTTAAAACAGTTTACCTATAAACTGACAGGTATTGTAAATGGTATTGACTACGACGTTTACAATCCTGAAACCGACCCAATGATATTTAAAAACTTTACTGTTGATACGCTTGAAATAAAGGGCGTAAACAAAGCGGAACTTCAAAAACAAATGGGTCTGCCAGAGAAGGCAAACACACCTGTTGTGGGTATCGTTACACGTCTTGTAAAACATAAAGGTCTTGACCTTGTAAAGCACGTTTTTGAAGAGGTTTTACAAGCAGACGTACAATTTGCAATTCTTGGTTCGGGTGAATATGAGTTTGAAAGTTTCTTCTATGAAATGGCTCAAAAATATCCCGAAAAGGTTGGTCTTAAAATAGGTTTTGACGCAACGCTTGCTCACCGAATTTATGCAGGTTCCGATATATTCTTAATGCCAAGCAAGAGTGAACCATGCGGTCTTGCGCAAATGGTGGCTCTTCGCTATGGCACAGTGCCTATCGTTCGTGAAACGGGCGGTCTTAACGACACCATTCGTGACAGTGGTGACGGTGAGGGCAATGGCTTTACCTTTAAAAACTTTAACGCTCACGAAATGCAAGATGCTATCTGGCGCGCGCTACAAGGTTATAGCGATAAAAAAGGTTGGGATATATTACGTCGTCGCGGTATGAACTGCAACAACAGTTGGGGCGCATCGGCAGGCGCGTATATTGGCCTTTACAAAGAACTTGTAGGTAAAAAATGATTTATAAAAATTGCAGGGCTTTTTTTAGCCCTGCAATTTAATGAGGAGAAAACTTTGTGATTGATTGGATTAATTTATTGCGTTCAGCAATTTTGGGTATAGTACAAGGCCTTACCGAATTTTTGCCTATATCAAGTTCTGCCCATTTAAATATACTGCCTTGGTTATTTAAATGGGAAAATATATCTGACTCATTTGACCTTGCTTTACATTCAGGTACATTGCTATCAATTCTTATATACTTTTATAAGGATTGGCTTTCGCTTATTAAAGGCGGAGTAAAAATAGTTGCAAAAAAAGACAAAACACACGAAGGCAAATTGTTTTGGTACATAATAGTTGCTACAATACCCGCAGGAGTATTAGGCCTTTTGTTGGATAAGGTTGTTGACCTTTTAGTTGGTGACAATTTAAACGTTGAGATGATGGTTATATCGGTAGCGCTTGTTGTAATGGGTGTGTTGTTATATGTTGTTGATAAAAAATCAAAAACAAAAACATCATACGACAAAATAGATTTTAAAAAATCTTTTGCAGTTGGCGTTTCACAAGCCGTTGCCGCCGCGTTACCTGGAACGTCACGTTCGGGTATAACTATGACCATAGCTCGTAGTTTGGGTATTGAACGCGAAAGCGCCGCAAGACTTTCGTTTCTTATGTCGGCGCCGATTGTTGCCGCCGCGGTTCTTAAATCGGTTGGAGATTTTACGTTAAGCGTAGAATTTTTTGCGGGTGTGCTTGTAAGTTTTGTTTCAGGACTTTTGGTCATAAAATTTTTAATGAACTACCTAAAAAAAGGCAGTTTTAAAATTTTTGCCATATATAGAGTGGTGCTTGGTGTAATCATTTTTGCAATTGCGCTTAGTCGTTTTTGAAAAAACACTTGATTTTATTTAAATTTGTGTTATAATAACGATAGAATATGATTTTAGAAAGGTGAGTGGACGCGAGTTCGCTCACTTTCGTTTTGGAGGAATGATGATGGCAAGTATAGCCGACAAGGTCTATGACCTGGTTAAAGACACGGTAGAATCTTGTGGAGTAACGCTTTGGGATGTTCGTTTTGTAAAAGAGGGTGCGTCACACTATCTGCGAATTTTTATCGACAAACCTGAGGGTATAAGCATTAACGATTGTACCGACGTATCTCACGCGATTGACCCCGTTATTGACGAAGCCGACCCAATTGACGGTTCGTATTATCTTGAGGTGTGTTCTCCCGGTATTGACCGCGAGCTTAGTAGACCACATCATTTTGAATTTGCGGTAGGCAAAGAAATAACCGTAAAACTTTTTAAAGCGATAGACGGCAAAAAAGAATTTACAGGTACGCTTAAATCTTACGACGGCGGCGTAACACTCGTAATAGACGGCAAGGAAACAACCTTTGAAAAGGGTACCTTCTCAAAGGCGTATATATTTGAAACAGTTTAAAAATAAAATAAGGATAGAGGTAATTACAAAATGGCACGCGTAAAAATGACAGCAAAGGAAAGAAAAAGCAACAAAGAATTTTTTGAAGCGCTTAAACTTATGGAACAGGAAAGAGGTATTCCTTGTGAGTTTATCGCCGACAAAATTTCAGAGGCAATCACAGTAGCGGCACGTAAAGATTACGGCGGCAACGATATTGTATCTTGCGTTATCGACGTAGAAAACGAGATTTTCTCGGTTACCGCTCGCAAAGAGGTAGTAGAAAACGTAGAAGACCCTTATACCCAAATCAGTCATGAAGACGCTTTGGCAATAGACCCAAAATCAGTACAAAACGGTTTTGTAGACATTAAACTTGACCCTAAAAAGTTTGGTAGAATCGTAGCGCAAAACTCTAAAAACAACTTCCGTCAGGGCGTTAAAGAGGCAGAACGCGGTCAGGCGCTTGCAGAGTTCCAAAGTCACAATCGTGAGGTTGTAACCGCTCTTGTTAAGCGTATCGATCCAAAGACAGGTAACGCTGTTGTAGAAATTGGACACAACGAAGCAGTTCTTCCAAAAACCGAACAGGTTCCCGAAGAAATCATCAACGAAGGCGACCATATCAAGGTTTACGTTGTTGACGTTAAAGAAACTGAACGCGGTCCTCGTATAATGCTTTCACGTACACATCCCGGTCTTGTTAAGCGTTTGTTTGAGACCGAAGTTCCCGAGATTTTTGACGGTACTATCGAGATTAAGTCAATCTCACGTCAGGCAGGTTCACGTACAAAGATGGCAGTTTGGTGCGAAAACACCGAAATTGACGCTATCGGCGCTTGTATCGGTCAACGCGGCGTGCGAGTTAATAAAATAGTTGAAGAACTCGCAGGCGAAAAGATTGATATTGTTAAATACAGTGAAGACCCCGTAGAGTTTATTAGCGAGGCGCTTTCTCCTGCAAAGGTTGTATCGGTAGAAATTCAAAGCGCTGACCCTAAGGTTTGTGTTGTTCGCGTTCCCGAATCACAATTGTCACTCGCAATCGGCAACAAGGGTCAAAACGTTCGTCTTGCCGCAAAACTTACAGGTTGGAAAATTGATATTCATCCCGAAAGTGGATTTTTTGGCGAATAATATTTAAAAACAACTACACCGAAAGGGGATTAAAAAGTGGCTACCAAAAAGATACCGCTAAGAATGTGTATCGGTTGTCGTGAGATGAAGCCCAAAGCCGAGCTTTATCGCATAGTAAAGACACCGAACGGCGAAATAGTTATAGATAAAACAAATAAAATTTCAGGTCGTGGCGCATATATTTGTAAATGCGGTGATTGTTTAAAAAAAGCAGAAAAAATAAACGCTTTGGCGCACACCTTTTCCCAATCGGTAGACCGTGAAATATATTCGCAGTTAGTCAAGGAGCGTGACGCTGTCGATGAATAAGGTGTTAACTCTATTAGGTTTTGCCACAAAAGCAGGCAAACTTTCGTACGGATTTGATGCCACGCGCACCGCGCTCTCACAAAAAAAGAGTAAACTATTACTGATAGCAAACGACGTTTCACCCAAAAGTAAAAAGGAAATTTTGTTTTTTGGTGAAAAGTTTAAGACCGACGCCATAGTTTTGGAAAATTTAGATATGGCGACCGTATCACACGCGGTAGGTCGTAAATGCGGCATAATATCGGTAAACGATACCGATTTTTCAAACGGTTTGATATCAGCCATTAATGCAGGGAGGAATCTAAATGATAAGTAGATATAAGATTAGCGATTTAGCTAAAGATTTTAATATGCCTTCAAAAGAACTTATAGCGCTCGTAAGCGAACTTACAGGGGAGGAGAAAAAGTCTTCTACCGTACTTATCGAAAACGAGATTGCTATGGTATTTGATGCAATTACAAAGAAAAACGCCGTTAAAAGCTTTGACGATTATTTTGCAATGGGCGCCGAATCACGCGCCGTTCAAGCTAAGAAAAAGCAGGACGAAAAGGATAGAAAACTTGCCGAACAAATGGCAATTCTTGAACAATTAAAGGCGGCCGCTGCCGCAGCTGAGGGTAAAGCGCCAAAAACTCAGGACGAACCAAAAGCAAAGGCAGAGACAAAGCCCGCAAAGAAAGAAGAAAAGAAACCCGAAGCTAAAAAGCCGGAGGTTAAAAAAGAGGAAAAAGCTGAAACCAAGGCAGAACCTAAAAAGCAAGAGCCCAAAAAGAAAGAAGAAAAGAAGGAAACAACACCTTACGACGGTCCTCTTGTTGCTCCACCTAAAAAGGAGAAAAAAGGCGGCGAAGCGCCTAATCGCGGTCCTGCTCAACTTCGTAACGTTGATATGCGTACTTCTAACGTTAATATTGAAAAATATAACGAAAAGTACGAGAATATTGCTCCTGCAAATTCAATGCGTGATAACTACTCACGTAAACAAAAGATTAAGCAAAAATCACAGGATTACAAACGTCCGCAAAACGCTAAACGCGAGACCGAGGCAGACAAACTACGTCGTATGCAACTTGAGCGCATCAAGAAGACTCCTATTACTGTAACAGTAGGCGACGAAATTACCGTAGGCGAACTTGCTGCCGCTCTTAAAAAGACTGCCGCCGAAGTTATTAAGGAACTTCTTAAACTCGGTATGATGGCAACCGTTAATCAGGTAATCGACTACGACACCGCTGAAATCGTTGTAACCGAAATGGGCGCAAAGATTGAAAGACAGGTTGTAGTAACAATTGAAGAAAAGATTATGGACGTAACCGAAGATACTGCCGAGGACCTTAAACCACGCAGTCCGGTTGTAGTTGTTATGGGTCACGTTGACCACGGTAAAACATCACTTCTTGACGCTATCCGTGATACAGCAGTTACCAACACCGAAGCAGGCGGTATTACCCAGCACATCGGTGCTTATCGTGTTAAGTGTAAAGGTCAAGATATTACCTTCCTTGACACTCCGGGACACGCGGCGTTTACCGCAATGCGTCAACGCGGCGCAATGGCAACCGACATTGCAATACTTGTAGTTGCCGCCGACGACGGTATTATGCCTCAAACAATTGAAGCAATTAACCACGCAAAAGCTGCCGAGGTTCAAATAATTGTTGCTATAAACAAAATGGATAAACCAACTGCAAACCCCGACAGAATTATGCAACAACTTACCGAGCATTCACTCGTTCCCGAAGAATGGGGCGGCGATATTATATGCGTTCCTGTTTCGGCAAAAACACATGACGGTATCGACAACCTGCTTGAAAACGTATTGCTCGTAGCCGAAATGCTTGAACTTAAAGCCAACCCCGACCGTAGAGCAAAGGGTATCGTTATTGAAGCCCGTCTTGATAAGGGTCGCGGCCCTGTGGCAACACTTCTTGTGCAAAACGGTACGCTTAACGCAGGCGACATTATCGTTGCAGGCACAGCCGTTGGTCGTGTTCGTCAAATGACCGACGAAAACGGCAAAGTAGTAAAGAGCGCAGGTCCATCAGTTCCTGTTGAAATCACCGGTCTTGCCGAAACTCCCGACGCAGGCGACGGTTTTGACGCCGTATCAGATGAACGTCTTGCGCGTGAACTTGTTGAACAACGTAAAGAAAAGATTAAAAACGAATTGTTTAACGCCAAAGAAAAGGTTACACTCGACAACCTCTTTAGTCAACTTAGCGACGGCGACCTCAAAGAACTTAACATTATCGTTAAGGCCGACGTTCAAGGTAGCGTTGAAGCAGTAAAAGACAGTTTGCAAAAACTTTCTAACGAGGAAGTTAAGGTAAGCGTAATTCACGGTGGCGTTGGCGCTATCAACGAATCCGACGTAATGCTTGCTCAAGCATCGGGCGCAATTATCGTTGGCTTTAACGTTCGTCCTGACGCAGTTGCAAAGAACACTGCCGAGCGTGACGGTGTAGACGTTAGAACCTATCGTGTAATTTACGATGCAATCGAAGAAATTGAAGCCGCTATGAAGGGTATGCTCGCTCCAAAATTCCGCGAGGTTATACTCGGTACTGTTGAGGTTCGTGATACTTACAAGATTTCAAACGTTGGTACAATTGCAGGCTGCCACGTTACAAACGGTAGAGTAACACGCGCTTGCCAAATTCGTGTTGTTCGTGACGGTATAGTTATAAGTGAAGATACCATTAAATCACTTCGCCGCTTTAAAGACGACGTAAAAGAAGTTGCTCAAGGTTACGAATGTGGTATAGGTCTTGAAAAATTTGCCGATATTAAAGAAGGCGACGTGTTTGAGGCCTTTATTATGGAGGAATATAAAGACTAATGGCTGGATTTAAAATTAATCGAGTAACAAGCGATATAAGACTTTGCCTTTCGGAACT
>JAFYQN010000067.1 GCA_017559885.1 Clostridia bacterium | reverse complement strand
GTTTGGCTGATAACCTTCGTTAAGAAGCACGGTTTCAATTTGGCTTGGGAATACGTTAACACCGCGAATAATCATCATATCGTCGCTTCTACCCATTGGTTTACACATTTTAATAAATGTACGACCGCAAGAACATTCTTTACGGGTAAGAATACAAATATCACGAGTACGATAACGAAGTAGGGGAAATGCTTCTTTATCAAGAGAGGTAAATACAAGCTCACCCTTACTACCTTCGGGTAGCACTTCGCCTGTATTAGGGTCGATAATTTCGGCTAAGAAGTGGTCTTCGTTAATGTGCATACCTGTTTGTTCTTCACACTCAAAAGATACTCCGGGACCGCTTGTTTCGGTAAGACCATAGATATCGTATGCTTTGATGCCTAATGTGTTTTGAATGTTTTGACGCATTTCTTCGGTCCAAGGTTCAGCGCCAAAAATACCTGCTTTTAGGGGAATTGTATCGGCATTATAACCCATTTCGGTAAGTGATTCGCCAAGGTAAGCTGCGTAAGAAGGTGTGCAACAAAGTATTGTAGCACTAAGGTCGGTCATAAACTGAATTTGACGCTCAGTATTACCTGATGACATAGGAAGGGTAAGACAACCAACCTTGTGTGAACCGCCGTTAAGACCAGGACCACCTGTAAACAAACCATAGCCGTATGCTACTTGAACAACATCTTCCTTTGTGCCGCCAGCAGCGACAATGGCACGCGCACAACAATCTTCCCAAAGGTCAATATCGTGTTGAGTATAGAAAGCTACTACACGGCGACCTGTTGTACCTGATGTTGACTGAATACGAACACACTCACTAAGAGGTTTTGCAAGCAAGCCATAGGGATATGCATCACGTAAATCTGCTTTTGTAAGGAAGGGGAGTTTATGTAAATCCTCTATACCATTAATATCTTCAGGTTTTACGCCTTTTTTATCCATTAAATCGCGATAATAAGGTACGTTTTCATAAACATGTTTTACCTGTTTTACTAACTTTTCTGATTGAAGTTTTTTTATGTCCTCAACGGGCATAGTTTCGATTTCTTTTTGATAATAATTTTGTGGCATTTTTAATCATCCTTTCTAATATTTTGTTTGGTACAAATTTTTGGAATGTAAAAAACAAAAGTCCTCTGCATTCCAATAAAGAATACAGAGGACGAGAAAATCGAAATCCCGTGGTACCACCTCAGTTCGTCACCATCTCACGATAGCAACCTTGTCAGGTACATTAATACCTTAGTTCTATAACGGGAACACCCGTTGCATCCTACTTAAGATAATTCTTGTTCAGCGCACTGCTAACAGAATGAATTCAAAACAGACGTCCTCATTGTCTTGCACCAACCGACAACTCTCTAAAGATTGTTTCTATTTTTACTTATTTCTGCTCAACGCATTTAAAAACGTAAGTGAATTACGATAATTTATTTTAGCACGGTAAAGTGAAAAAGTCAATAATTTATTAGATTTTAATTATGAATTATATCCTAAATCAAATGCCTTTTTGTTCATTTCCACAAATTTTGGAGCAACCGTGTTTTCGATAGCATTTATCCATTTGTCATAAGAAATACCAAATTGACGAGCAACTTTACCCATAAGTACGATGTTTACGGCTTTTGATGAACCTGCTTCTTCGGCAAGAGTTAAGGCGTCAAGCGCTTCAACTTTTAAGCCCTTTGCGGTAAGTTCATTCAAAACATCGGTTGGATATTCAGCCGCGCCGATTATTACAGGCATTGGGTCAATCTGTTGTGTGTTTACAACAATTGTACCGTTCTTGTTTAAGTATTTAGCGTAGCGAGCCGCCTCAAGTTTTTCGAAAGAAATAATAAAATCGGCTTCGCCTTCGGTAATGATAGGGGAATAAACCTTTTCGCCAAAACGAACGTATGTAACAACACTACCGCCACGTTGACTCATACCGTGAACTTCACTAACCTTCACGTCGTAACCTTCATCAATAAGCAATCGACCAAGTAATTTAGAGGCAAGCAAACTGCCCTGTCCGCCAACGCCGACAATCATAACATTTGTAGTTTTCATTATAGCTTACTCCTTAATTTATCGCATCGAATGCGCAAAGTTGTTTACAAACGCCACAACCAACGCAAAGTGTGTTATCAATTACTGCTTTACCGTCTTTCATACTGATTGCAGGACAACCAAGACCCATACAACGCTTGCACGATTTGCATTTATCAGCGTCAACTTTTAATGATGGTAACGCTTTAACCGATTTCAAAAGAACGCAAGGACGACGAGAAATAATAACCGACGGTTCTTCTACTGCTAATTCTTCTTTTATAGCGGTTTCACATTCTTTAAGATTATAAGGGTCAACAACGCGTACACGATTTATACCCAATGCTTTACAAAGTTCTTCAAGATTAACCTTTGCAGCAATTTCACCTTTAATGTTATAACCAGTAGTTGGATTTTGCTGATGACCTGTCATACCTGTAATTGAGTTATCAAGAATAATTACAGTCGAATTAGTAGCGTTATACGCTACGTTTACAAGACTTGTCATACCAGAGTGCATAAAGGTAGAATCACCAATTACCGCAACGCTTTTGCCTTCGGTTTCATTGCCTCGTGCCGCATTAAAGCCGTGAAGACCTGAAATAGATGCGCCCATGCAAAGTGTTGTGTCAAGCGCGCTAAGCGGTGGAACTGCGCCTAATGTGTAACAACCGATATCGCCGTGAACTGTAATCTTGTTTTTAGCGAGTGTATAGAACATACCGCGGTGTGGACAACCTGCGCACATCATAGGCGGTCTGTTTGGAATAGGGGAATCAGCGCTAACACTTGCCTTTGCCTCAATACCAAATGCATCGGCAATAGTTTTTTGAGAAAATTCGCCAAGAATAGAGAACATCTCTTTACCAATAACGTCAATACCAAGTGATTTAACGTGTGTTTCAATAATTGGGTCAAGTTCTTCTATAACGTAAAGTTTTGATACTTTAGAGGCGAAATCTTTAATTGTTTTTACAGGAAGTGGATTTGGCATGCCAATTTTAAGAATATTTACTGTATCACCAAAAACTTCTTTTACGTATTGATAAGAACAACCTGATGTTATAATACCAATTTCACTATCGGCATATTCAACTGTGTTATACATACAGTTTTCGGCAAATTCCTGTAACTTAAGTGTGCGTTCTTCAACAAAAGGATGACGCTTAATAGCATTACCCGGCATCATTATATATTTTGCAGAATTTTTTTCGTAATCTTTTAGTACTGCAGGAATTGCTTCGGCAATTTCAACGACCGATTGACTATGAGCAATACGTGTACACATACGTAAAATTACGGGGGTGTCAAATGTTTCAGAAAGTTCAAATGCGCTTCGAGCAAAGGTATACGCCTCTTGCGAATCGGCAGGTTCGAGCATAGGAACCTTTGATGCGATTGCATAATGACGAGAATCCTGCTCGTTTTGAGATGAGTGCATAGCAGGGTCGTCGGCAACGCATATTACCATACCGCCGTTTACACCTGTGTAAGAAAGAGTAAATAGTGGGTCAGCCGCAACGTTAAGGCCAACATGTTTCATAGCGCATGCGCTACGAGCGCCTGCAAGCGATGCGCCAAAAGCAACCTCGCAAGCAACCTTTTCATTTGGCGCCCACTCGCTGTGTAAATCGTCATATTTTGATAAAAATTCAGTAATTTCGGTAGAGGGAGTGCCCGGATAGCTTGATACAACACCCAAGCCACCATCATGAAGACCAGCAGCCACTGCCTGATTACCAATAAGTAATTTTTTCATAAGTCAAAAACCTTTCGATTAAGATTTGTTTTGTGAATCTACAATACCTTCAGCGCCGTACATTTTACGAAGCTTGGGTTTTTCGATTTTACCTGTGGGATTACGTGAAACGTCGGCAAAAATTATTTTACGAGGACGTTTGTAACGTGGAAGTGAAAGACAAAATTCATTTATCTCTTCTTCGGTACAGGTCATACCGTCTTTAATTTGAATAATTGCGGTTGCAATTTCACCAAGACGACTGTCAGGAAGACCGATAACCGCAACATCCATAATTTTTTGATGCGCCGCCAAGAAATTTTCAATTTGAACAGGGTAGAGATTTTCACCGCCTGTTATGATAACGTCTTTTTTGCGGTCAACAAGATAAATAAAACCATCTTCATCTTGCATTGCCATATCTCCAGTATAAAGCCAACCATCTTTAAGTGTATCGGCAGTTGCTTTTTCATCGCGATAGTAACAGGTCATTACACCGGGACCTTTAAGGCAAAGTTCACCAACGTCGCCTTGCGATACGGTATTTCCTTTAGGGTCAACGATTTTAAGTTCCCAACCATAACCTGCAACACCAATCGCGCCAACTTTATGTATATTTTTAACACCCAAGTGTACAGCGCCCGGTCCAATTGATTCGGATAAACCATAGTTGGTATCGTATTGATGATTAGGGAAATATTCAAGCCAACGCTTAATAAGACTTTGTGGCACAGGTTGTGCACCGATGTGCATCAAACGCCAAGCAGAAAAATCAAATTCATCAAGAGAAATATCACCATTATCAAGAGCGTTTAAAATATCTTGCGCCCACGGAACTAAAAGCCATACGATAGTACATTTTTCTTGTGCGGCGGCGCTTAAAATATTACGCGCCTGTGTACCTTTAAGAATAACCGCTTTTGAACCGGTAATCAAACTACCAAACCAGTGCATTTTTGCGCCCGTGTGATATAGGGGAGGAATGCATAAGAAACAGTCATCTTTTGTTTGACCGTGATGCGCTTGTTCAACTCTGCAAGAGTGAATAAGACTACGATGTTTATGTAATATTGCTTTTGGGAAACCTGTAGTACCCGATGAAAAATAAATTGCCGCATCGTCTTCTTCGTCAAGTGTACACTCGGGATATATTGACGAACATTCACTTGTCAAATCATTGTAGTCATCAGCAAATGCAGGACAACCTGAACCAAAGTAGATAAGAGAGCATTTTTCACTAATTTTATCGGCAACTGCTTCAACACGACCAATAAATTCTGTTCCAAAAATTAAAACATCAGCTTCGGCAAGTTTTAAGCAATAATCAATTTCGTCCGATGAATATCTAAAGTTTAGTGGTACAGCCAAAGCGCCTGATTTTAAAATGCCAAAGTAAATAGGCAACCAGTCGATACAGTTCATTAAAAGAATTGCAACTTTTTTCCCTTTACCAATTCCATTTTGTGTTAACATATTAGCAAGACGGTTTGATTTTTCGTTAAAAACCGACCAGGTAATTTCGCGTCGATAGTAATCAACGCGATGGGTTGGTTCAACAAGTTCAAACTCATGCCAAGTTCTGCGACGAG
>JAFYQN010000066.1 GCA_017559885.1 Clostridia bacterium | reverse complement strand
TAAGCAGTTCTTTTGCCCAGTCGAGTATTTTAAAGTCATCTTTAAATTCAAAGGTTATAATACCCATTATGAACACAAAAATTATAATAAGTGGCAACACGTAGGTAAAATACGGTTTTAACCAGCGCGCTACCTTTGCGCCTTTACCGGTATTGGCTTCGCGCAGAAAATTGTCAAAGCCCCAACCTTTTTTACTTGTGCAAAAAAGAATATAAATAAGCGAACCCAAAGGCAACAAACAGTTGCTAACAATAAAATCTTCAAGGTCAAGTATTGCCGAATCGGAAGTAAAGGGATGAAAATCTTTTAAAACGTTGTATCCTAATGCGCAGGGTAGGGATAGTACAAGTATTGCCACGCAACAAATAACACAACCTTTTATACGGCTCCAACCCGTGAGTTCGCGTACACGGGCAAGTATGTTTTCAAACACGGCAAGCACGGTAGACATAGCGGCAAAGAACATAAACAAGAAAAAGAACGAGCCCCAAATTCTGCCGCCTTGCATATTATTAAACGCCTTTGCCATGGTAATAAATAAAAGTCCGGGTCCGTTTTTTAGTTCTTCAGGAAGGTCGGCTACATTATCGTTAAAACTGTAAAGAGATGGGAAAATTATAAGTCCTGCAACTATGGCAACAAAGGTGTCAAGTACCAAAATATTTATTGATTCGCCCAATAGGGTACGCTTTTTATCAATATAACTTCCAAAAATCGCCATAGAACCAATGCCAAGACTAAGTGTAAAGAACGCTTGATTCATAGCGCCAACAACAACGTTACCGCTTAATTTGCTAAAATCGGGCACAAGATAGAATTTTAGTCCTTCTTTTGCGCCATCAAGCCAAAAACCGCGGACAGCGAGCACCACCATAAGCGCAAGAAGCAACACCATCATATATTTTGTAATACGCTCAAGACCCTTTTGCAAACCAAATGATAACGCTACAAAACCCAAAATTACAACGGCGACCATAAAGCCAATCATAACGGGTACGTCAAGCAACATATTGTCAAAAAGTTTTGATGATACTGTATCGGTAATGCCTGTCATATCGCCCTTTACAAACTTAACAAAATAGTAAAGTATCCAACCGGCAACCGAGGTATAAAACATCATAAGCAAAACGTTTGCCGCAAGCGCGCCATACCCGTGAAGGTGCCATTTTTGTTTTGGCTTTTCAAGTTTTTTAAATGCGTCAATGGCGCCTGCCTGACTTGCCCTGCCTACCGAAAACTCCATAATCATAACGGGAAGACCCAATACAATTAAAAACAAAAGATA
Source organism: Clostridia bacterium (assembly GCA_017559885.1). Classification (GTDB taxonomy): domain Bacteria; phylum Bacillota; class Clostridia; order Oscillospirales; family Acutalibacteraceae; genus UBA737. Next base: position 2,961 of record JAFYQN010000066.1, on the reverse strand, counting down.
TATTAGTACAAATATACCGCCGCCGTTTTCGCCACACATCCACGGAAATTTCCAAACGTTGCCGCAACCTATGGCGCAACCTGCGCTTAACAGTATAAAGCCAAGGCGACTGCCTAATTTTTCACGTTCCATAAACTAACTCCTAAATTTAATATCCAAAGTATTTTAACAAATATATTTATTTTAGTCAAGTAAAGTATTTTACATTGATTTTATTAAAAAAATGTGATAACATAAATAAAAAGGCAAAGGTGATTTTATGAATAATATTTGGCATGACGTATCCCCTGAAAGAATTAAACCCGATGACTTTTTGTGCGTTATTGAAATTCCAAAGGGCAGTCGTAAAAAATATGAACTTGATAAAGAAACGGGATATATAATTCTTGACCGTGTGCTTTATACGTCTACTCATTACCCTGCAAACTACGGATTCATTCCGCGAACGTATGGTGACGACAACGACCCTCTTGACGTGTTGCTTATCTGCGCCGAAGATTTAGAACCACTTACACTGGTTCGCGCTTATCCTATTGGCGTTATTGCCATGGTCGATAATGGTTCTCGCGATGAAAAAATAATCGCTATTCCCTGTAATGACCCAAATTACAATATGTATAAGTCTATTGACGAACTACCAAAGCATTTATTTGATGAAATGCGTCACTTTTTTGCGGTGTATAAAAATTTGGAAGAAAAGGAAACCGCAGTAGAAGAGGTAGCAAATGCCGACGAGGCAATCCGGATAATTAAAGAGGCAATTGCACGTTATAATGAAGTGTTTTTGAAATAGTTAGGTGATAATATGCGTATTTTAGAAATTAATTTAAAAGATAAATATAACTTTTTAGGTGAAGAAGGTCGTAATCCAACCCTTACGTGTTACCTTCCAAGAAATCTTGTAGAGATGGGCAGAGATAACGAAATGCGCCCTACAATACTTATCTGTCCAGGTGGCGGATATGCAGGTTGTTCCGAGCGCGAGGCAGAGCCCATTGCGCTTAAATTTTTAAACTGGGGATTTAACGCGCTTGTTCTTCGTTATTCTTGCGCGCCACATCGTTACCCTGTGCAACTTCGTGAGGTTGCGGCAGCATTTGAAGAGATATACGCTAACGCAGAAGATTGGCATTGCGACACTACAAAAATCGGTATATTAGGTTTTTCGGCTGGCGGTCACCTTACAGCGCACTATAGCAACGAGTATAACAGCGCCGCTGTACGCGAAGTGTTCCCCGACAGTAAAAAGCCAAACTTTAGCGTGCCGTGTTATCCTGTGATTTCGGCAGATGAAAGTTTTGCTCATAAGGGTAGTTTTGTTAATTTGTTGGGCGAATACCCTACAGGCGACGACGTAGCAAAATACTCTTGTGACAAAATGGTTACTCCCAACACACCGCCTACGTTTATTTGGCACACTGCCGAGGATCAAGCAGTGCCTGTTAAAAACAGTCTTGTGTATGCAACGGCTCTTGCCGATAATAAGGTGCCGTTTAGTTTGCGCATTTATCCTTACGGTGTTCACGGCATTGCTACAGTAGACCACCTTACCAATGACGATGATAAACTTGACCCTAAAACACTTTTAGCAAAAGATTGGTTTAATGATTTTAAAGCTTGGTTTGATGAAACTTTTTAACATAAAAAACTCCCCTTAACAAAAGGGGAGTTTTGCTTTTAATGGTGATGGTGGCAATGGTGCGAGTGACTGTGTTCCGTATGACAATGTTTGTGGTGGCAGTGTTCACCCACTGTTTCAAGTTCAAGTGTTGAGTGGGTAATACCGTGTTCTAATAGTTCTTCACGCACCAATTCTTTTATTGTGTGTGGGTCACGGTCGGTTACAATGTGCATAGTGGCGTAAAGGTTATGGCCGTCAAGTGTGCGCAAGTGTATATGATGCGCGTCATGTACGCCGTCAATCTTACAAATATGTTCTTTGATTTCTTCTATCGAAACGCCTACAGGCACCTTTTCAAGAAAAATATCTAACACCGATTTTAAATTCTTGATAGCGTTTACCAAAATAAAAACTGCCACACAAATAGACATTATTGGGTCAAGCAAACTAAAATTTGTAAAACGCATAACAACTGCGCCTATAAGTACAACTGCCCAACCGAGCACGTCTTCAAGCATGTGAAGATTTACTGCCTTTTGGTTTACCGACTCGCCGCCGTGGGTAAAGTATGCCGCTAAAAAGTTTATTACCACGCCTATTATAGCGAAAACAATCATACCGTCATAGTTTATTTGGGTGGGATTTATTATTTTGTTTATGGCGTTTGTTATTACAGCGACAGAACCGAACAACAAAATAAACGTTGTTATAACACCGCCCAGTACCGAGTATCTCGTGTATCCGTAGGTGTAGGTGCTATCGGGTTGTTTTTTGGATTTTCTTTCAAGAAAATAAGAAAAACCAATGCTTGCGGCGTCTCCCATATCGTGAACAGCGTCAGACGTTATAGCGACACTGCCCGTAAATATGCCGCCTATAAATTCAAAAATCGAAAAGCCAAGGTTTAAAATAAAGGCAATTAAAATTTTCTTTTCACTTTTCATATCATACCTCTAATTGACAAGCTTAATTTTTTATTATACAATATGTATAATATAGAACAATGTGTTCGATATCTCAATATATGATTTTTGCATTTTGTAAATTACCGAACAAAAAGGAAGATTTGTATGGATAGAAGACAACGCAAAACCCGAGAGGCAATATTTAAAGCGTTTACCGAACTGCTTTCACAAAAAGATTTTAACAGTATAACGGTAGGCGAGATTATTGAACGCGCCGACGTGGGCAGAGCGACGTTTTATTCGCATTTTGAAACAAAAGATTTTTTGCTTAAAGAGTTGTGCGAGGAACTGTTTTGCCATTTGTTTGATTCTATGAATGGGGAACAAAATCACCGTCATATTTTTGATTGTGATGCGCCCGACTCGGCGTTTTTG
>JAFYQN010000065.1 GCA_017559885.1 Clostridia bacterium | reverse complement strand
GCACCTATTTCCATACGTTTTGCGGCATAACCTGGGTGATAAATTTCATCAACAATACCGGTAGCAAGACCAATTTGGTTACCGTATGATGAGTAACCTGCCGCAGCAGTTGTTACAATCTTACGTTGTGGTAATTTACCAAGAATAGTTTCGCTTACAGGAACTGTAGGATCTGCCGCGCCTGTAACACGCATTGCGCCATAAACATATGCACGACCTGAAAGCGGGTCACGAATAGCACCACCGATACATGTAGCCGCGCCACCAAATGGCTCGATTTCAGTTGGATGGTTGTGTGTCTCGTTTTTAAAGAGCAATAACCATGGTTCACTTACACCATCAACATCAACGTTTATTTTAACAGTACAAGCATTGATTTCTTCCGACTCGTCTAGCTTGTCCAACTTGCCATTTTCTTTAAGATATTTAACAGCAACAGTAGCAAGATCCATAAGGCAGATTGGCTTTGTACGACCAAGTTCTTTGCGTACTGCGACGTATTCATCATATGCGCTTTGTAAAAGCTCGTCCTCAAACTTAACATCATCAATAACAGTTAAGAAAGTTGTATGGCGACAGTGGTCAGACCAGTACGTATCAATCATACGAATTTCGGTGATGGTTGGTTCTCTGCCCTCGGTTTTAAAGTAATTTTGACAAAAAGCGATATCGTCAGCATCCATTGCAAGACCCATATCGCGAACAAATTGTTCAAGACCAGCACGGTCAAGTGATAAGAAACCATCAAGGGTTTTAACTGTTGTTGGTATATCGTACTTTGCAACCAAGGTTTCAGGTTTTTCGAGCGCTGCTTCACGAGCTTCAACTGGGTTAATTACATATTTTTTAATCTCAGCAATATCAGCGTCGGTAAGCGCGCCGTAAAGCGCGTAAACCTTTGCAGAACGGATCACGGGACGATCACCCTGTGAAATAATTTGGATACATTGCGCCGCAGAATCAGCGCGTTGGTCAAACTGACCGGGTAAAAATTCTACAGCAAAAACAATCGCATCATCAATGTTTAATTCACTTGAAGTGATATCAAGTTGTGGTTCTGAAAACACAGTACCAATAGCATAATTAAATAATTCTTCAGTAATATTTTCAGCGTCATAACGGTTAAAAACTCTTACATCGGTAAGATTATTTATACCAAGAAGATTTTTTGCTTCACTAAGTAAGCCGTTTGCCTCATGGGCAAGTTCTTTTTTCTTTTCAACATATACTCTATATACCAAGATTTAATCCTCCAATGCTTTTAATGCTTTTGCACCGATATCATTACGATAGTATCTATTATCAAACATAATATTTTCTACCTTTTGGTATGATGCTTTAACTGCATTTTCAAGTGTGTTTTCAACAGATGTTACGCCAAGCACACGACCACCCGAAGTAAGAAGTTTACCCTCTTTGAGCGTTGCGCCTGCAACGTAGGTACTATCAAGCAAATCGTTAGGAATTGTTATTTCAAAACCTTTTTCGTAAGAAGAAGGATATCCCTTTGATGCCATAATTACACAGCAAGCGCTTTTGTTACTGAATTTAACTTCAGTTTCGGCTAAAGTTTCATTTGTAACCGCCTGCATTACTGTTAAAAGGTCGCTTTCGAGCAGTGGTAAAACAACCTGTGTTTCGGGGTCTCCAAAACGACAGTTATACTCAATAACCTTAGGACCATTAGGAGTAAGCATTAAACCAAAATACAAACAACCTTTAAATGTTCTACCCTCGGCTTTCATAGCGCGAATTGTAGGTAAAAAGATTTTTTGCATACACTCTTCTGCGATGACATCAGTATAGTATGGATTAGGCGCAACCGTACCCATACCGCCTGTGTTAAGACCTGTATCGTTATCCCCTGCGCGTTTGTGGTCCATTGAAGAAATCATAGGCACTACAACGTGACCATCGGTAAAAGAAAGTACAGATACTTCAGGACCTGTTAAAAATTCCTCGATAACGATATTGTCACCACTTTTGCCGAACTGTTTGTCTTGCATAATAGATATAACAGCATCGCGAGCTTCATCACGTGTCATTGCAATAATAACACCTTTACCAAGCGCTAAACCGTCAGCTTTTATAACAGTTGGAATAGGAGCAGTTTCAAGATATTTAAGCGCCTTGTCGGCATCGTCAAATACCTCGTATTCCGCAGTAGGAATACCGTATTTTTTCATTAAGTTTTTAGAAAAAACTTTACTGCCTTCTATAATAGCCGCTGCCTTATTAGGACCAAAACAAGGTATACCCTTTTCGCCTAAAGCGTCAACACAACCAAGAACCAACGGGTCATCGGGCGCTACAACGGCATAATCAATATTGTTTTGTGTGGCAAATTCAACTATTGCCTTAGTATCGGTAGCGGCAATATTAACGCAAGTAGCATCAAGGGCAATACCGCCGTTACCGGGTAGCGCAAAAATTTGCTCTACCGATTTATTTTCTTTAATTTTTTTGATAATGGCGTGTTCACGACCACCGCCACCTACAACTAAAATATTCATAAATACACCTTAAAAATCGTATTAGTGATGGAACAAACGCATTCCTGTAAATGCCATTGCCATACCGTACTTGTTACAAACTTC
>JAFYQN010000064.1 GCA_017559885.1 Clostridia bacterium | reverse complement strand
TTTGGTTGCGGCTTGTATGACACTTTTCTTCAGTAGGCAAGTACATTGTATAACCAGCCGACATACCGCGTGGTATAATAGAAATTTGATTCACAGTGTCTTGAGTCGGCAAGAAGTAAGATACGATAGCGTGACCTGCCTCGTGGTAAGACGTAACCAACTTATCCTTTTCGCGCACCTTGTGCGATTTCTTTTCGGTACCCATTACGACCTTAATGGTTGCTTCTTCAATCTCTTCTTGAGTAATTGCCTTTTTACCATGACGAACCGCCAAAAGAGCCGCTTCGTTAAGCAGGTTTTCAAGGTCGGCGCCTGTAAAGCCCGAAGTTGATTTTGCAATGGTAGCAAGACTTACGTCAGGGCCGAGTGGCTTGCCGCGAGAGTGAACTTTGAGTATCTCTTCTCTACCCTTCATATCGGGGTAATTAACAGTAATTTGACGGTCAAAACGACCTGGACGCAAAAGTGCTTTATCAAGTATGTCGGGACGGTTTGTAGCCGCCATAACAATAACGCCTTCGTTTGCGCCAAAGCCATCCATTTCAACAAGCAACTGGTTAAGGGTTTGCTCACGTTCATCGTGACCGCCACCAAGACCTGCGCCTCTTTGACGACCAACGGCGTCAATTTCGTCTATAAATACTATTGCAGGGGCATTTTTCTTGGCCTCGCCAAAAAGGTCACGAACACGTGACGCGCCCACACCTACAAACATTTCAACAAAGTCAGAACCCGAAATTGAGAAAAACGGCACGCCTGCTTCACCTGCAACTGCGCGAGCAAGTAATGTTTTACCCGTACCAGGAGGGCCAACAAGCAATACGCCCTTTGGAATACGGGCGCCAAGTTCGTTAAACTTTTTGGGGTCTTTAAGAAAGTCGACAATCTCTGCCATTTCCTCTTTTTCTTCATCGGCGCCTGCAACGTCGGCAAAGGTGGTTTTGCGTTTGCCATCATCTTTGCGAACCTTGGCTTTGCCAAAATTAAAGGTTTTATCGTTGCCCATAGAAGCGCTCATTCGCTTCATAAACAATACGGCAAGCAATACCATAATGCCTATTAAAAGCACCTGTGGTATCATTGCAACGAGCCAAGACGTTTGACCGCCCTCTTTATAGTCGTCTTTAATTTTATTATCGGGATTATCGCGATTATGTTGACGAACAAAATCGTTTACATCATTGTAAAAAATCGAAGGATCGGCAACGCTATAGCGATAACTCTTTCCATCTTCACGCAAAACATAGGTTAAATCACCATTGTAGCAATTAAGCGTAAATTCTGATATCTTGTTGTTTTCAATAAGATCAATAATCTCATAATACTTTGTTTCTTCTTTTGTGTTTGCTACTTTGGCCGCTATAAAAAAGGAACCAAAAAGCACAACAGGTATAAGAAGAATCAGTAGTATATTTTTAAAATTCTTTTTCAAAATAAGTTACTCACCTTTCAATTATTCACCGCCGTAAACCGATGGATCAAGTATGCCTACATAGGGCAAATTTCTGTATTTTTCATTATAGTCAAGACCATAACCGATAACAAATTCATCAGGTATGACTTTACCAACGTAATCCGCCTTGATATCTGCTCTGCGGTTTGCAGGTTTGTCAAGCAAGGTACAAATCTTTATACTGTTTGCATTTCTACCCATAAGCACACCGCTTAAGTATGAAAGTGTCACACCCGAATCAAGAATATCCTCAACTATAAGTATGTCCATACCGTCGGGATCTATATCAAGGTCTTTTTTAAATTTTACAACACCTGTAGTTTTTGTACCGCTATAAGACGATACCGCAATAAAATCTATAACACAATCGCACTTAATCTCGCGAAGAAGGTCTGCCATAAACACAACGGCGCCTTTTAGCACGCTTACAACAAGCAAGTTTTTACCCTCGTAATCGCGGGTTATTTGCTCGCCCAAATTTTTACAAATTTGTTTAAGTTCTTCTTCTGAAATCAAAATACTTTTAACATCTTTCTCCATCATTTTAAATGTCCCCCAAAAAAGATTTTTTTACATTAATTTTGTATATTTCTCGACTGCTTTGATCCGCCGCGCAGCGGTCAGCAACACCGATTTTATATATCCATACAACGCCTTCGTCGTCGGATAGTATAGGCCAAACATCACGCTCATCGGCAGGGATTTTGTACTCGCAAAAAAGTTTTTTTAGCGTTTTGGTACAATTTTTGTTTTTTAGGCGGATAGCATCACCGGATTTTCGATTTCTTAAATCCAGTTGCCCCACTATTTTATCACAGTCTAATATGTTTTTTAATAACAAATTATGAACTTTTTGACAATTTTTAAATAAATCGTTCTCTTGCCTTGTTATTTCAACCGAAAAATTCACAGTAGATGGTTGTTTAATTGATGAAACAATTTTTAAAACACCGTTTTGCGCTACCGCCGATTTATTATGGGGTAAACTTGTTTTACCCTTTTGAACACAAACATCATAAATACTGTTGATATGAAAATTATCGACTTGAGTGCCTAACACATTACAAAATGTTGCAATAATTCTTTTGGCAATTGCAGGATGTAAAGTGTTAAAATCTTTTAACGACAACTCGTCGCCGTTATATCTACTGTCAAATTCTTTTAATGCGATAGCGTTTATAAAATCTTCATCCTCACGAAGCGATACGCTCATACGACTGACGGCATTTTCAACCGACTGGTTAACACCCCTTAAAACAGGTACGACGTTATGCCGTATATTATTACGGGTGTATTCATCGCTTAAATTTGTACTATCGGTTACAAATTCTATGCTGTTTTGATCGCAATAACACTCGATATCATCACGCGTACAAAGTATAAGCGGACGTATGTAGTTGTCACGTTTTGGCGGTATACCGCAAATACCTGACAACGCGGTACCACGAGTAAGATTAAAAAGTACCGTTTCAAGATTATCGCTTGCGGTATGCGCCGTAGCAATAACGTCGGTATTTATCGTGTCAAAAAAATCATATCGCAGTTTGCGCGCCGCAAGTTCAATGCTTAAACCGTTATCTTTAGCAAATCGAGGTACGTCGGCGCAACCTACGTATAACCCGACGCCTAACTCCTCACATTTAGCGGTTACAAAGTTTTGATCGCGTAGCGCCTCATCACCTCGAATTTGGTGATTAAAGTGCGCCGCGCTTATTTTTTCAATACCTAAACTGTCTTTAAGTTCAAGCAACGCGTATAGCAACGCCATTGAATCGGCGCCGCCCGAAAGCGCTACAGTAATATGTTTTGTATCTTTTAGCAAATCGAAACGAGTAATCGCTTCCGTTACCTTTTTAAACATTATCTAAACACATCCACCGATGTAAATCTTGTATACTGACCATCCCAATGAAGCGGTATAATACCCGTTTCACCGTGACGGTTTTTGGCAACTATACATTCTGATTTTGTATTGTCGCTTAAATCTTCATCGGCGCCCTTTTCTCCGTCATAATAAGCATCACGATAAAGGAACAATACTATATCAGCATCCTGTTCGATAGAGCCCGAATCACGCAAATCGGAAAGCGCAGGTTTGTGCGATTTACCCTTTGCCTCGGTACCACGAGATAACTGTGCGCAGGCAATTACGGGAACTTTAAGTTCTTTTGCCATTATTTTAAGATTACGTGTAATCTCTGAAATTTCTTGAACGCGGTTATCGGTATGGCGAGCCGAGTGCATAAGACCCAAGTAGTCTATAACAACCAAATCCACACGCTTCATGCGGCGTAGTTTTGCCTTCATTTCAGGAACGGTTATGTTAGAACTTTCATCAAAATAAAGTTCCGCTTTAGAAAGATTTTCGCCTGCTTGGGTAAGTCTTGTCCACTCTTCAGGTTGGAGGTCGCCCGTACGAAGTTTTTCACTCTTGATTGCCGCCTCGCTCGAAAGCATACGTTGCGCCAACTGATCACGGGTCATTTCAAGTGAAAAGAAGCACACTGTTTTGCCTGCATTAACGGCAACGTTACGCGCAATGTTAAGCGCAAAAGACGTTTTACCCATACCTGGACGAGCGCCAAGGATAATAAGGTCGGATTTATTAAGACCTGTAATCATACGGTCAAGTTCGCCAATACCACAGGGTATACCTATATAGTCGCCACGGGTTTCGGGGTCGTTAATTTTTGTAAGACGGTCATACGTCTCGGCCGAAATTACGTCTTTAATATGGGTAAGACCGCCGATTTCTCGGCCTTCACGAATTTCAAAAATTCGTTGTTCGGCGCTGTCGAGCATTTTGCCTGAATCCATAACGTTTTCGTTAATGTCTTTAATAATGCCCTGCGCCGCACCCATAAGAGCGCGTTGATAATAATGCTCACGAATAATGCCAACATAGGTAAGCACATTTGCCGAAGATGGCACTGCCTGAACAAGTTTTGTAAGATATTCTTTACCGCCTGTTTCATCATAAACGCCGTCTTTTTTAAGACGCTCAAGCAATGAAATAAAGTCAATTGATTGACTAAGCTCATACATAGATGCAATAGCCGAATATATCTCTTTGTGTTGTGGTATGTAAAAATATTCAGTTTTAACGTGAACCGCAACTTCATTAATGCAGTCGGGGTCAATTATCATAGAACCAAGCACTGCCTGTTCGGCGCCAACCGAATACGGCAATCTACCACTGTCTATATCATAGATAAGATTATTGTCACTCATAACAAAATTACTCCGTTACTTTTACTGTGATTTTTGCTGTGATGCCCACATAAAGTTTGATTTCTGCGGTATATTCGCCAAAGTTTTTAATGTCGGCAACGCTCATCTTTTTGCGGTCAACAGTAATACCGAGTTCGCGATTTACCTGTTCGGCAATTTCTTTTGATGTTACGCTACCAAAAAGTCGGCCGTTTGCGCCTGCTTTTGCCTTAATTGTAACGCTTTTGCCCTCAAGTTTAGCTGCGGTTGCCTTTGCCGCGTCAATTTCTTCTTGCTTGTGGTGAGCAGCTGCTGCCTCGCGGCTTTTTAGTTCGCCCATAGCGGCAGAGTCCGCCTCGATTGCTAAATTCTTTGGAAACAAAAAGTTACGAGCGTATCCGTCGGATACGTTGCAAAGCTCGCCCTTTTTGCCCTTGCCTTTTACATCGGCTAATAAAATTACTTTCATATATAAACTTCCTTTCAAAGTGTAAATCTATGTAACGGAAGGCATAAACGCCTTCCTATACCTCTAAAATAATAGGTAGTATCATAGGACTACGGTGAGTCTTATTATATAAGAATTTTGCTACGTTGTCTTTAATTTTTGTTTTTATAGTGTTCCAATCTTTAACACCTAAAACGTAATAATTTTGAAGAACATTGTTGACAACCTTTTCAATTTCAGCCATAAGTTCATCTGATTCTTTAACGTAAACAAATCCGCGTGATACAATATCGGGACCTGCTACGACCTCACGAGTAAATGAATCAATTGCCACGTTTACAACAATTATTCCGTCTTCGGATAGGTGTTTACGGTCACGAAGCACTATGCTTCCAACGTCACCTACACCCAAACCGTCAACCAAAACTCTACCTGCCGGTACGGTTTCGGTACACTTAATACCCGAATTAGAAACTTCAAACACGTTACCGTTAGCGCCTATTATAACCTTGTTGTAATCAAGCCCCATAGCGTACGCAAGTTGCGCGTGCTTGTAAAGATGTTTTTGCTCGCCGTGAACGGGTATAAAATACTTTGGTTTTACAATGCTAAGCATAAGTTTTAGTTCTTCTTGACAGGCATGGCCCGAAACGTGAACGTCGTACATTTTTTCATATACAACGTTTGCGCCGCGCTTCATAAGTTCGTTTACAACACGGTCTACCAATTTTTCGTTACCGGGGATTGGTGTTGCCGAAATTATAATCATATCTCCCGGTGTTATTTCTACTTGACGGTGTTCGTTTGATGCCATACGGGAAAGCGCCGCCATTGGTTCGCCCTGACTGCCCGTTGTAATAATTACAAGTTGACCGGGTATATAGTTTTTAATTGTTTCAATCTCAACAAGTATGCCGTTTGGAACCTTTAGATAACCAAGTTCGGTAGCAACGTTTACAACATTTAGCATACTTTTACCCGATACTGCAACCTTGCGTTTGCAACGCGCCGCCTCGTCGATAATTTGTTGTATGCGATGAATGTTTGACGAAAATGTTGCAACAACTATGCGGTGACCTTCGGCTTTTTTAAAGAGGTTTGAAAGTGATTCGCCCACCAAACGCTCAGATGAAGTAAATCCCGGACGCTCGGCATTGGTAGAGTCGGAAAGCATCGCCAAAACACCTTTTTTGCCGAGCTCGGCAAAACGGGCAATGTCAATTACCTTATCATCAATAGGTGTGGTGTCGATTTTAAAGTCGCCCATGTGTACCACAGTACCTGCGCCACAAGTAATGGCAAAACCAACCGCGTCGGGTATGGAGTGATTTACGTGGATAAATTCTACACTAAATTTGCCAAGATTTATAGTTTTACCATCGGCAACTTCGTTAAGTTTTGCATCGCCTAAAAGTTTATGCTCTTTAAGTTTACCCGATATAAGACCTATGGTCAATCGGGTAGCGTATATCGGCACGTTAAACTGTTTTAAAAGATAAGGTATTGCGCCAATGTGGTCTTCGTGACCATGGGTAACTACAAGGCCCTTTATTCTATCCTTGTTTTCAAGCGCATAGGTAAAATCAGGAATTACGGTATCAATACCGGGTGTGTTCTCGTCGGGAAAGGTCATACCACAGTCGACAAGTA
>JAFYQN010000063.1 GCA_017559885.1 Clostridia bacterium | reverse complement strand
GAGCGAGTTCTTTTGCAAGCGCTTTGGTAAGACCTATTACACCTGCTTTTGCGGCTGAGTAAGCCACCTCGCACGAAGCGCCTACCTGACCCCACATTGATGAAATGTTTATAATCTTACCGCTTTTTTGATTTACCATAGTGGGTGTTACCGAACGGCAGCAGTTATACACACCCTTTAAATCGATATCAAAAATACGGTCAGAGTCAAATTCGTCGGTATCGGTTATAAGACCGTTGTGCGCAACACCTGCGTTGTTTATCAGCACGTCAACCGAACCATATTTGTAAACTGCCTCTTTAATAAGTAGGTCGGTTTCTAATTTGTTGGTAACGTTAACCTTAAATGGCATTACGTCGTAACCTTGAGAGGATAGGGAAGAAGAGAGCATCTTTGCTAATTGATATGATTCATTATATCCGATCACAACATTATAACCTTTTCTTGCAAATAATATTGCCATAGCAGCGCCAATGCCTTTTGATGCGCCGGTAATTACAACTGTTTTTTTCATAAAATAACACCTCAATATTATATTAAATATATTATACCATAAAAAAATAATTTTTAAAGAGGTATTTTACAACAAATTGTGGTTTACATAATCAAGGGTGCAATACATTTTGTGTGGTTAACATAATCAGTTTACATAAAACTTTAAAAGGTTACAAAATTGTAGTTGACATAATAATTTATTTATTGTATAAATAATAAGCGACTTTCAAAGGCGCTATATTTTTTGCGCCCTGCAACCATTAATTTTAAGTTTACATAAAACTCAAAGTGCTATATGTAGATGTTGCTACCATGGCAAAATCAAAATATAGTAGAAATATCTTGTCCGTATATCTCATATAATTTCTTAAAGGAGATGTTTATATGAGAAAAGGAATAATAGTAAACTTGAAAAGGGTAAAGATATTGGATTATGTAACCCTTAACAAAATATTTATAGCGTTATGCGGTATATTTATTTTAGGTATCGCGCTTGGAACAACGGTGCTTTCAAAAAATAATTTTCTATCGCAAAACGCCGAACATTTAATAAACAACTACATTGAACTTCATAACGGAAATTTGTTTTTTAAGAAGTTATTATTATGTTCTTTAAAGTATTTTGCAATAATAATACTTTACTTTTTGTCCGGTACATCAATGCTCGGAGTCGCTGTTACACCGTTTATAACGTTATGGCAGGGAATAATATTTGGTTGTATTACATCTTACATTTATTCAACGCACGGTCTTAACGGTATAGCGTTTAATGCTATAATTTTAATACCGTCAAGTATCTTTTTTATAATGTGTTGTTTTTTTGCCGCCAAATATGCAATTAATTTTTCGTTAGCAATAGCAAAACTTACGTTACCGCAAAGCAAGGCGTCAAGTCTTTATATGCAATTTAAAGATTATTGTATAAAGTATTTAATTTTTGCGGCTATGTCGCTTATATGTTCAACGCTTGAAATTATTCTTAATTTATTATTCTTAAAATTTTTTAACTTTTAACACTCGAGGAGGTGAGTCAGTATGGGTAATAAGTGTTTAGAATTATTTAAAAACTATTTAGAAACTACCAAAAAATGCTCTAAAAACACTTTAGACGCGTATTTACGCGACGTTAATCAATTTTTACTGTACTGCTCACAAAACGGTGCAAAAAGCATTGAAAAAATAAATGAGAATTATATTATTAAGTACATAGAATATTTAACCTTTTTGGGTAAATCTGACGCTACCAAAACAAGAACTATTGCGTCACTGCATTCATATTTTAGTTTTCTTGTATCTAACGGAACCATTCAAGATGATCCGACCAAGGATATAAAAGGGCCAAAAACAACACGAAAAATACCTGACGTACTTGATTCAAAAGAAATAATGCTTTTATTATCCCAACCCGACGGTAATGATTATAAGAGCATTCGTGATAAAGCAATGCTTGAACTTCTTTATGCGACAGGTATTAAGGTATCAGAACTTATTGAATTAAGCGTTAATGATATTAATTTACAAATAGGTATCATACATATGCACAACAGCAAACACGAACGTATTGTGCCTTTATATCCGTCGGCCAACAAGCATCTTACCGAGTATTGCATGGTAGCAAGACCTGCGTTGGTTCAAAATAATGACGAAGAGCATTTATTTACAAATATGAGCGGACAACCTATGTCACGTCAGGGCTTTTGGAAAATTATTAAACATTATGCCGACAAAGCAGGAATAAAGAAAGATATTACACCGCATACGTTACGACATTCATTCGCGGCGCATTTGCTTGAGAACGGGGCGCAGCTAAAAGATATAAAGGACATGCTTGGTCACGCTGATATATCTTCAACACAAATTTACGCGCAAATGTTAAAAAGCAAATACGTTCAGTCTTATGCAAAATTTCATCCATTGGCAAAATAAAAAGCACATTTCATTTACTTGTGATTTGTGCTTTTTATTTATTAATTATAGTATAGATATACAAAACCACTTATTTGTATAAAAAAGCAAACAAAAACTTTGATAGAGAAGCACCCCTAAAATCTAATTGCGAATTATACAAAATGAATATTTTGTATAATTGAGGGTAGTGATAACAGTGCTTTAATATCTTTATATATGGTTATCCGCGAATTTTGGTGCATTTTACCAAATTTCTTATTTAATCAGTAAATACTGTTATTTCACCTTAAATTAAATTTTATTATCACTTTTGAAAATTTCTTTAACAATCATTTACTATCCTTTATTAAAAAAACAATTCATCAAATAGAAATTTCTTAAACGATACATTGTATGTCAAAAATATTTCTATTCGATGACGTTAAACCATAATTTGTTGTAAAATACTATTTTGTATAAATTTTTATAACTATTTATATGTTAATAGCTAAATTATTAAAACGTTGGCAAACCAGACACAAAAATTATACAACATTATTTTTGTGTGAATTTTAATTATTAGATATAATATATTACCTATTTGTACATTATATTAAATATAATACTGCGTTATTAACATGTTGTATAAATCGCTATTTTCTATATAAATATGTTTTTAACAGAAAAAAACCACCTATTGTTAAATATTTAACAATAGGTGGTTTTATCCTAACATTACATCCAAAAGCATCATTATTGCAAATCCGGTTATAATACCCATAGTTGCAGTATATGGTTGCTCAGATTTATTTTGTTGACATTCAGGTATTAGTTCGTGAACCGCTACAATAATCATCGCGCCTGCGGCAAATGATAAAGCAAATGGTAAAATTTTTTCAACAGTTGATACAAGAACCGCGCCAACAACACCTGCTATTGGCTCAACTATCGCCGATAATTCTCCGTAAAAGAAACTTTTTCTTCGCGAGTACCCTTCCCTTCTAAGTGGTAAAGAAACTGCCGCGCCCTCGGGAAAGTTTTGTAAACCAATACCTACGGCGATTGAAATTGCTCCCATCAAAGAAGCATTGCTATAATTTTGTTTAAGCAAACCAAATGCAACGCCAACCGCCAAACCCTCTGGTATATTATGAAGTGTTATAGACATAATAAGCATTATAACACGATTAATTTTATTGTTCGATTTATTAATTTTTGCTTTTTTAATTGTATATGAAACCGCCTTATCAGAAAACCATATAAATACTGCGCCAAATAAAAAACCAACAGTAACAACCAAATAAGACGGCGTATTAAGTATAAGTTGGGCGCGTTCTATTGCAGGTTGTAACAACGACCAAAACGATGCCGCAATCATTACTCCTGCCGAAAAACCTAACATAAGGTTTAAAAAACTTTGTTTTGGTGTTTTCAAAAATATTACAACTGCTGCGCCTAACGCCGTAAGAAGCCACGTTGCAACAGTAGCTACCAACGCTAAAAGAATATAAACGTTCATTTTACACCCTCCTAAAACAGTATATTTAATACCAATACGGGATGTGAAAAGATGTTAAAAAGCTATAATTATATTAAAAAGAAAAATTTTTAAAAAAAGTATTAAATTTATTAATATTTTGCTTGACATCGCACACTAATGTTGTTATAATATTAAAGCTGTCAAAAAAATAGATGATTCATTAGCTCAGCTGGCAGAGCACATGACTTTTAATCATGGTGTCCGGGGTTCGATTCCCCGATGGATCACCACGAAACCCCGCATAAAATGTGGGGTTTCTTTTTTTAGCCTTTTTCAATTACAAAAACTTCCAACGCTTTTCCATGATATGATTTTTATATATGCATCAAAAAAAGAACCGAACAAAATTTAAAAAGGTTTTCAACAAATTAAAAATTGAGCAAAATCAAAGCGTTGCTTTGAATAAAAAAACAACCCGACAAGTTTTACCTTGTCGGGTTTAATGTTATTAGTCGTTGCTATAAGGAAGTAAAGCGATTTGACGAGCGCGTTTGATAGCGGTTGTCAATTCACGTTGATGCTTAGCGCAAGTACCTGTTGTTCTGCGAGGTAAAATCTTAGCTCTTTCAGAAACATACTTACGAAGACGTGCTACATCCTTATAATCAATAGCTTCTACACGGTCAGCGCAAAAATGACAAACCTTTTTGCGTGGCTTTCTGTGAAGTGGTCTATCTGTCTTTTCCATGGAAAAGTTCCTCCTTTAATAAAATTAGAAGGGCAAATCGTCGTCCATACCGCCAATTTCGGCAAAGTCGCTTGCATCAGCATTGCTAAAAGCTGCTGGCTCATTACTTGGCACTGATGTACCATCACGTTTTGCTTCTACAAATTGTGCGTTGTTAACAACAACCTCAAATGCTGTGCGATTGTTGCCGTTTTTGTCTTGGTATCTACGGGTTTGAATTGAACCTTCAATACCAATCATACTGCCCTTTTTGAAATATTTGGTGATAAATTCAGCGCGCTGACGCCAAGCAACAATGTTGATAAAGTCAGTTTGCTGTTCTTCACCGGCACGATAGTTACGATTTACAGCAATGGAAAACGTTGTAACAGGTACACCGTTTGGTGTTGTTTTAAGTTCAGGGTCTGCTGTCAGACGTCCTGTTAACACTACAAGATTAAACATTTAATTTTTCCTCCATTACTTTCTGATTACCATAATGCGAAGAACGCCTTCGGTAATGCCTGCTATACGTTCAAGTTCAGCAGGTAAAGATGGTTCACAGTCGATAGTTGTGAAGATGTAGTAACCTTCTGTCTCGTCGTTGATTGGATATGCAAGTCTACGCTTACCCCATTCGTCAACATTTTCGACCGTACCATTCTTTGTCATAAGGTCATTGAACTTTTCCTTAAGTGCGTTAACAGCGTCATCGCCGTTTGCTACTGAAAGAACAAGAGCTACCTCATACTTATTGGTCATTTCGTTGCACCTCCTTCTGGTCTAATGGCTCCGTGCATTTCACACGGGGCAAGGAGCTAAATTTGAGCAAAATCTCAATTAGCGACTAACATTATAACATAAAATTAAAATTTGTCAACTTTTTTTGCAAATTTAATTGATTTTTTATTTACTATATAATATAATATACGCGAAAATGTGTAAAGGAGAATTTGATTTATGCTGCTTGCAATTGATATCGGCAATACAAATATCACCCTTGGCGCGTATGATAACGACGTTTTGTCTTTTACAGCTCGTCTTGCTACAGTTCACGGCACAACGTCTGACCAATACGCAGTTGAAATTAAAAATATTTTAGAACTACACGGACTTAATGCGCATCAAATCGAAGATTGCATTGTTTCTTCGGTTGTGCCTTCGGTTGGGGGCGCAGTTTGTAATGCTGTGTCACTTCATTGTGATATTGTACCGCTTGAACTTG
>JAFYQN010000062.1 GCA_017559885.1 Clostridia bacterium | reverse complement strand
CTTAAGACCTTCAGCGCCTTCAGCGATAAGTGGTGTGCCGTGAAGAATCTTGCCTGCCCAAGCGTTTACAACGCCAATATGCTGTGGGTTTTTGCTTTCGATTTCAACTTCAAGGTTATGGGTCTTAACCATGCCAAATACTTCTGTATTTGTCTTGGTGAATTCAGACTCTTTCATTTCAAATTCAGTAACGGTGAGCTTGTCGTCTTCAACAACAAGTTTTGCGCCGTCCATTTGAACTTCAAAACGGTTGGTACCCTTACCGTCGCCTGTTGTAGTGATGAACACACCTGTTGCGCCGTTTTCGTATTCAACAAATGTTGTTACGTCGTCGTCAACTTCGATGTCGTGCCATTTGCCGTACTTAATCTTTGACTGAACCTTAACGGGCATGCCGCAAATCCATTGCCAAAGGTCAAGCTGATGAGGACACTGGTTAAGAAGAACGCCACCGCCTTCGCCTGCCCAAGTAGCGCGCCAGTCACTTGAATTGTAGTAAGCTTGTGAACGGTACCAGTTGGTGATAAGCCAGTTTGTACGACGGATTTCACCGTATTTACCTGAGTGAACAAGCTCATGCATCTTGCGATAAACAGGGTTTGTACGTTGGTTAAACATCATACCAAATACAACCTCAGGATGTTTTTCAGATTCAGCAATCATTTCACGAACCTGACGGGTATAAACACCTGCAGGTTTTTCACACATTACGTGAATACCACGTTTCATACATTCCATTGAATATTTAGCGTGGTCATAATGAGGAACTGCTACAAGACAAGCGTTGATAAGACCGCTGTCAAGCATTTCGATAGCGTCGGTAAAGTATGTGATGTTTGCATCAGGATACTTATTTTTACCGAACTCGCATCTGTCTGGGTTTTTGTCACAAATAGCAACAAGTTCAACCTCTGGACAGTTACCGCCCATAATATTTGATGTATGGCCGGTACCCATGTTACCGAAACCAATTATACCAAGTTTAATCTTATCCATAATAAATTCCTACCTTTCAATTAAAAACCACAAGATTTCAAATATTTATAACTACGTGTAATGCAGTCAAATTCATTTTCACCGTGGCAGTTATCCTGCTCTACAAGCATATAATCAACGCCGCTGCATGCAGCTGCTTCAAATACCTTGTCAAAATTGATAAGGCCTTCACCAACTACTGCGATGTTGTCGCCAAACACCTTGAAATCTTCTTCAAATGAGTAATCCTTAAGGTGAATAACAGGAATACGACCTGCAAATTTTTTAATCCATTCTGCAGGGTTACCACCTGCAGCTTGTATCCAGAATGTATCAAGAATAAAGCCAAGCTCATCAGGTTTAAAGTCTTCTGCTAATTTTTCCATAATGGTTTTACCATCAACTTTTAAAAACTCTTTAGCATGGTTGTGATACATAAAGGTTTTGCCGTTTTCTTTAATGGTTTTAATTATTGGTGCGTACTGATTCATAAAGTCAGCATATAGATTGCCTTCGTTTTTCAAAGAGAAGTTGTACATACCAAGACCTACATAATCACAACCAAAAATCTCGTGATTGCGGCAAACCTTTGCAGCATCTTCAGTAAGCTGTGCAGGTGGTGTATGAGTTACAACGCACTTAAGACCATTTTTGTCAAGATTTTCTTTAAGCCATTCGGGTTCGTAGTCACAAACACCGCTTACCTGAATATTTTTGTAACCGATGTCGGCTACCTTTTTAAGTGTTTCTGCAAAATCGTCAAGATTTTTGCAATGTTCACGAAGGGTATAGAATTGAATGCCTATTTCCATAATTATATTCCTTTCACTTTTTTATAAAAAGAGTAAATATAGTTTGAAAGAAAATTGTTCATAGTGCCATTTTGCCGTGAGCGGTGCTGTATATCCTAATACCGCCCCGAACAAAAAATGGTGCTATGGGCAATTTTACTCAAACGTTAAAATAATGCTTTAAATGCATCGCAAGCATAGTCAAATGCTTCTTCGTTGCTGTTAAACTTTATTTCGCCTACTGCGCTTTCCTCACCCTCGCGTTCAAGGCCCTGAAGACCTACAAACTCGGTAAGGTGTGGTTCCATTGTAAATACTGTGCCACCCATTGCCAAATACTCTGGGATGATAAGACCATAGTTACCGTCACCCTTGCCTGGGGGAACTACAACGCCGTCAGACATTCTTGCATCTTTTACGTGAACGTACTTAATACGGTGCTTTAGCATATTCCAAGCTTCAGCAGTATCTTGACCGCACTGAACAAAGTTAGCGGTATCAAATACACCCTCAATTTCAGGGAATGTGTTAAGAATTTCAAGGCAACGAGGAGCAATATCACCATAGATACCCTTTTCGTTTTCGTGACAGAATGTAACGCCACTACCACGCATAACGTCAAGCATCTTACCAAGTCTGTCCATAACCTCGTTTTTATAATCGTCGGGATTCTTGCCCTTTGGAATAAAGAACGAGAACGCGCGAAGATTTTTTGCATCAAGAATATGAGCGAACTCAATCATCTTTTTAAGGTTTTCAAGGTGCGCTTCAAAATCGCCTGTTTCAATATCTATCTTACCAATAGCAGAACCGATTGCCCAAGTCTCAAGACCTGCGGCATCCATCTTTACCTTTACTTCTTTAATTTTGTCAACCTCTACACCTGCAATCCAAGTGCCGTCAACATTACGAATTTCAAGACCTGCAAGACCATTACGGTGCATAGCCTTGATTTGTTCGTCTATCATTGGGCTTGCTTCATCGGCAAAGCCGTAAATTTTAACATTCTGATTCATAACCAATTTTTCCTTTCGAAAAGATAGTTTGAAAGAAAATTGTTCACAGTGCCGTTTGAAGAGAGTGGTGCCGTATAACCGATACTGCCCCGAACAAAAGCGGTGCTGTGGGCAATTTTACTCAAACTTAAACTCCTGAGTATGCAGAGAAACCACCATCAACCGGAACAGTGATGCCTGTTACAAAACCTGACTTGGTTTCATCAAGCAACCATTCTACTGTGCCTAAAAGTTCTTCTGCTTCGCCGAAACGACCCATTGGGGTAGAACGCAAAATCTTGTCGGTACGTGGGGTTGGTGTGCCGTCTTCGTTAAAGAGGAGCGCACGATTTTGGTTTGATACAAAGAAGCCCGGAGCAATAGCGTTTACACGAATACCCTCTTTTGCAAAGTGAACTGCAAGCCAAGAAGTAAAGTTTGTAACTGCTGCTTTTGCTGCAGAGTATGCAGGAATCTTGGTAAGAGGACGGTAAGCGTTCATTGAAGATACGTTAAGTACCGAGCAACCCTTACGGCCAATCATATCTACCATAAATACCTGGCTAGGAAGAAGTACGCCCTTCATATTAAGGTCGAATACAAAATCAAAGCCCTTTTCGTCAATGTTAAAGAATGTAAGGAAATCTTCTGCAGTCTCGTCACCTGCAACATATTCTTCGTGAGCAGTTGTGCAACGTGGGTTGTTACCACCTGCGCCGTTTACAAGAATATCGCACTTGCCAAAATCTGCAAGAACTTTTTGGTGTACTGCTTCAATGTCTGCTTTATCAAGACAGTTACATTTGTATGCTTTAGCGGTGCCACCATTTGCATTAATACCTTCAGCAACCTTTGCTGCTGCTTCTTCATTAAGGTCTAAAAGCGCTACCTTTGCGCCCTTACTTGCTAAAAACTCAGCAAAACCCGAGCAAAGTACGCCGCCGGCGCCTGTTACAACTATTACTTTTTCCATTACTTTTTACCTTCCTTTTCAAGTGTGTCCCAAACGCCAAGCATATACATAATGCCAAGCGCTCTATCATAAAGACCATAACCCGGTCTTACTGTACCTGCTTTTTCACCCCAAAGGTGTCTACCGTGGTCAGGACGGATATAACCGTCAAATCCACAATCGTGGTACGCTTTAAGTATATCAAGAATTCTTGTATCGCCGTCGCAGTCGCGGTGACTTGCTTCTGAGAAGTCACCATTCGGGAAATGCTTAACGTTACGAACGTGAGCAAATGCGATACGGTCGCAGTGCTTTCTAACGATGTCGGCAACGTTATTTTCGGGATTAGCGTTAAGACTACCCGAGCAAAGTGTTAAGCAGTTGTAGGGACTGTCAACCATCTTAAGGAATCTATCAATGCTTGGCTCGTCGATAAGAAGACGTGGAAGACCAAAAATATCCCATGGTGGATCGTCCATGTGAATTGCCATCTTGATACCTGTTTCTTCACAAACGGGCATAAGTTTTTCGAGGAAGTATTTAAGGTTTGCCCAAAGTTTTTCGTGGTCAACACCTTCGTATGCCTTAAATAACTCATCAAGTTTTGCCATTCTTTCAGGTTCCCAACCCGGGAATGACATATTATATTTTTCGGTAAACTCAAGAATGTAGTTTGCCATTGCATTGTAGTCGTCTTGAATCATACCCTTTTCATAAAAGAGGGCGGTAGAGCCGTCGCCTACAGGGTGGAACAAATCTGAACGTGTCCAGTCAAATATTGGCATAAAGTTGTAGCATATAACCTTTACACCAAATTTTGAAAGATTACGAATTGTTTGAATATAGTTTTCAATGTACTTATCACGAGTAGGAAGACCGATTTTAATATCGTCGTGAACGTTTACAGACTCAACAACGTCAATGTTAAAACCGTACTCGTCACATTGTGCCTTTACCTTTGCGATTTCTTCTTCACTCCAGATTTCACCTGGCATTTTGTCGTGAAGCGCCCAAACAATACCCTCTACACCGGGGATTTGTTTGATGTCTTGTAGTGAGATTTTATCATTACCCTCACCGTACCAACGAAATGTCATTTGCATGTGCTTACACCGTCCGTTTTAAAAATTTTTAACAACGATTTCTTAGGCATAATATACCATTGTTATATATATTATACAAAAATACTTTTAACAATGGAATTGCAAATATTATCTTTAAACATTGCAAATCGTATAAAAGTGTGATATACTACCCTTTGGTGATATTATGAGCAAGTATTTTACACATAAACAAGATGGTTTAAACTGTCATTATTACTGTGATGAAAGACCCGATAAAGAGTCATTTAAACTGCATACGCATGATACTTTTGAACTGTATATATTCGTACACGGCAGAGGCAAATTTTTGATAGAGGGTAACGAGTACCCCCTGTCGCAAGGCGATATAATACTGATGCGCCCTGCCGAATCACATTATATAGATATTGATACTTCCCGTCCTTACGAACGTTTTTCGGCACACTTTAGCGAGGACTTTTTTAAAGCATTTGACAAAGACGGACTGTTACTCGAAGCGTTTTTAAATCACGAACCAGGTACCTTTAACCGTTATTCGCGCGACGACTTTAAACCCGAAATATACAATCTTTTGGTAAACAATCTGCTTAGCGAATCGCAAAACCGTCATCTGCAGGTTAGTTGCAATCTTTTGCCGCTACTTAACGAGGTATACAAGGTTTATAACTCTCGTCACGCAAAGGATACAGGCGGCGAATCGCTAACACAACAAATTGTGCGATATATAAACAACCACATAAACGACAACCTAACACTTGATACTATATGCAACAGGTTTTATATAAGCAAGGCACAACTTTGCCGCAGTTTTAAGTCGGCAACCGGTTCTACCGTGCAAAACTATATTAATGCAAAACGACTCGTAAACGCCAAGCGAATGCTCTCGGACGGTATCTCCCCCACGCGCGCCGCCGCGCTATGCGGATTTAACGATTATTCGGTATTTTATCGCGCTTTTTACAAAGAATACGGCAAAGCACCAAAAACGGAATATAACAAGATATAACAAATTTTGTAGGGGAGGGTCTCTGTGCCCTCCCTTTTTGTTGTGTTAAGGGAGGGGATGGAACCCCTCCCCTACTTTTTTACATTTTTGTTAAGTTGTATTACATTTTTGTAACTTGATTTTCTTGTCTATTGATAGTAGACTGATGGTAGAGTCTATTGACAATAGACAGTTTTGGGAGGTAATGATTATGCCGGATATAAAATTAGGATTGGTCGAGTCACGCTTTGCTGACATCAT
>JAFYQN010000061.1 GCA_017559885.1 Clostridia bacterium | reverse complement strand
GACGGACTCGAACCCCCGACCTGCTGATTACAAATCAGCTGCTCTACCAACTGAGCTACACCAGCATTTTTCGTGCCAAAATAATATACCATACTTACAGAGCGTTGTCAAGTATAAATTTTAAAAAAATAAATAAATTTGTTGTTGACAATTGATTTTGTTTGTGTTAAAATGGCATTTGCACACGGAGAGGTATCGAAGCGGTCATAACGAGGCGGTCTTGAAAACCGTTTGGCGCAAGCCACAAGGGTTCGAATCCCTTCCTCTCCGCCATTTTTTTATCTATTTTTAAGTTTAATATATAAATATGAACGTAAGCATTTGGAGTAGTACTCAAGTGGTGACGAGGCGCCCCTGCTAAGGGCGTAGGTCGGGTAACCGGCGCGAGAGTTCAAGTCTCTCCTACTCCGCCAAGTAAAAGAGCATACCTTTATGGTGTGCTCTTTTGCTTTTGTGTTTTAGTTGGAGAGACTTGAAAAGAACGTCATTCTTGCACTTTTTATAGTTTCATGCTACAATAAACTAAGGATGTGGTTGTATGAAAAAATTAATTAATATATTTTTAGTTCTAATTCTTGCTATTTCGCTTTGTTCTTGTTCGCAAATGCCATTTAATGGCACGATTGAGTTTCACGATATTTCACTTACAATTCCTGAAAGATTTATTAGAGATTCAACTCAAAGTAATGATGATTTATGGATTTTTGAACACAGCAACTATTCTGAATATGTAATAATTTCGCGAAAAGACGTAACCGGAGAAGTACAATCATCATTTGAGGATTATGTTGAGTATATGCACGAAAATGGTGCAGAAAGCGAGATTGTTACCTTTTTAAATGATAGCGCGGTGCTTTCAACATATTATTTGGAGGACGTATTTTGTCAAGAAATTTTATTTGAATACAACAATTCGTTTTATGCCGTAGCATTACGCGGTGGCACACAAAGTGGTTTTAAAGAAATTACCGATACAATTAATTTAATAGAACTCACTACTAATGTTGTATCCGAGTAGTTTGTAACAACAAATCAAAAAGCACCATCCGTTAGGTTGGTGCTTTTTAGTTTTTGCAGATACTCACCCTATATTGACAATTTTTGCTAAGGTATGATATAATGAACAAAATGTACTGAGGGGGTATTTTGTGGATATTTTTGCTTTTTTAAGTGATGCGATAGCTTTTATGGAAGAAATACTTTCGGTTGCGCAAGAACTTTTAATAATTTTAGAGGGTTTGGCCGCATTGTTACAGTACATAACCGAGGCATTAAGAGTTATTTTGAATATTTTTACTTCGCTTGGTAATATATCAGACCAATTAAATAACTTAACGGTGTTTATATTTTAGGTGATTAAAGGGGCAGAGTAGTGAAAAAAATATTTGATTCTTTGATGGAATTGCTTGACGCAATAGATTCTATATTACAAAGCGTAAGCAACATTACTTCTATTGGTGCCGACGTTGCAGAGACAACAGGTAACATAAAAGACGTTACGGTGCTTTTAGTTTTTGGTTGCGCGGTGCTTATTTTGTTGGTTATAGCAATTGTCGCCTTAATTTTTTTGTTAGCGGTTCATATTTTTAATGCACTACCGATTTTTTTGGTCGCAAAAAAGTTTGACCGTAAAACAGCGTTGCTTGCTTGGGTACCGTTTATGAGTCGCTTTGCTTTGTGCGATATTCCAAGAGAGATGCCGCTATCGGTGTTGTGGATAAAAAAAGGATTTAAAAACCGAATGGTTGTATACTTGTTTTTCTCTATAATACATTTGTTTGTGCCGATTATAATTGTGCTTGGATTAATAGTTATTGCAATTCTTTCGGTCGCGGGTCTTTGGGCGCTTTCTCCCGAACTTGTAATCGCGCTGTTACTTGTTGGTATTTGCTTGGATTTAATATTCTTAAGGTGCAAATATCTTGTTTTGCGCGACGTTTTATATTGTTTTTACGAAAGCAAAAGTTTAAACTTTACCTTGGCGCTTATTGCTACAATAGTGGATAGTTGGGTTATTCATATAGGACTTGCGCAGGCAGTTGTTTTGTTTGCACTTGTAAAAAAACAACCGTTACTTGTACAACAAGACCTCGATTATTATGATTATCACGAAGTTTAAGTAAAAAACCTCTGCTGCGGTAGAGGTTTTGCTTTTTTGCTGTTAATCAACGTCTTGCCTTTTTTTGCTTTTAATGATATACTGACTCAAAAGGTTGGTGTAATTAATGTATGATGAATTAACTCCTGTAGATATTAAAAAAATGCAGGATGAACTCGACTATCGTATTACAGTTGTTCGCCCTAAAATTTTAGAAGAGGTTAAGTTTACCCGTAGTTTTGGTGACCTTTCTGAAAATTTTGAGTACCACGCGGCAAAACGTGAACGCGGTAAAAACGAAAGCCGTATAAGATATTTACGTAATATGATTAAAACCGCGGTTATTATCGACACAAAAAGCGACAATGACGAGGTAGGTTTGTTTGATACCGTGACCTACTTTGTGGAAGAGGACGACTGTGAAGAAACGGTGCGTATTGCAACGTCGCTTCGCCGAGACCCGTTTCAAAGCATTATTAGCAAAGAGTCACCTCTTGGTAGCGCCATAATGGGCAAAAAGGTGGGAGATAGGGTAGAGGTAAAAGTAAGTAACGATTACAGCTACTTTATCGTTATACGAAAAATTGAAAAAGGCAAAGATGATGATAGCTTAGAGATAAGGAAATATTAAAATGCACAATTGACTAATATTAAAGCACTTACTATAAAATGTAGTAAGTGCTTTTTATGTTGTTTTGCAAGTGCTAATTTTTTATTTTTTGAAAACAAGATATTTTATAACGGCTAAACACTCTCGTAAAACGCCTGATGCTAAATACGAAATATTTGTATTGCTGTGTAAATGAGTTGTGTTTTTAAAACCTGCCTGATTTGCGCAAAGAGCAGCTCGCATTATATGATATTCATTTGTAATAAATGCGGTTTTATATTTGCCGTTTAGTTGCTCGTCTAAAATATTTTTAGAAAACACAAAGTTTTCATACGTGCTGGTAGCGCGGTCTTCTTTTATTATTTTATCGGGGTTAACGCCTTTTTTTATAAGATAGATTTCCATTGCCTCGGCTTCAGATATATCCTCTTGCGCGCCTTTGCCACCGCTTACAACAATTAACGCTTCGGGATTTTGCGTGTGGTATTTTACTGCGGTGTCAAGTCGTCGTTTTAGCGTAAGACTTGGCGTTTTGCCGTGCACCGCCGCGCCCAAAACTATAACGGCATCTTCGGTGTGGGTCGTGTTGTCAGTTTTGCCGTATATTATTAAAAACGATGAGCAAACTACCGCAATACTTATGCACGAAATCAAAGCGATTTTTATCCATTTATTAAGTTTTTTTAAAAATATTGCAGTAAGAATTATAACCGTACCCAGCAATACCGTTAAAACGTTGCCTATATTAAAGTTGGAAACAAAGAATAAACCGACACCATTTATAAAGATTATTGAACCAAAAAATATAGATACGAGTTTCAAAAAGGTTTTCATATAATCACCGTTTTTTATTATAACGCAAAAACAATAATAGGACAAGTTATTGCCCTGTTATTTAATGAAATCTTAATTATCTTTTAATAAAATATTCCTCATACCATACAAGGAATGTATAGATTGTCCAAACCTTGCGCCAGTTGTCAGAATCGACGTTTAGGTAATCGTCAAATATTTTGTTTATTGCGTCGCGGTTAAAGAACTTATCCGCAATATCACTGTTGAACAGTCTTATAACGTCGCCGTTGTAACGGGCGTCTGCCATCCACATACGAATAGGTACCACAAAACCGAGTTTTTTGCGGAAGGCGATTTCCTGTGGTAAAACTTTTGCGGCGGCTGTGCGAAGAGCGACCTTGTTTTGCTCGTTGTTTACTTTATACTGTGACGGCATACGAGAAGCAATATCAAAAATTCGCATATCGGTAAGCGGCATACGCACTTCAAGCCCTGCGGCGCGACTCATTTTGTCAACGTTTAGGTAAATATCGCCTTCAAGCCACACCTGGATATCAACGTCCGACATTTTAGATAATGGGTCAAGACCTTCGTTTTCAAGGTAGATATCTTTTACTAAATCAATCGGTTCAAAGTTTTCGTAATATTTTTTAAGGATTAGACGTTTTTCGTCTTCTTTCATAATATTGGTATTACCAACGTAAAAGGTCTTTAGGTTTTCGCCGTAGCGCTCGGCATTGCGATACATATTATATCCGCCAAAAAATTCATCGGCGCCCTCGCCCGAATAACAAATATCAGTACCCTTTGCGGTAGCGATACAACCAAGCGCAAAAGCAACCGCGCTAGCGTCGCCCAAGGGTTGCTCCATATTATACATAACGTAGGGAACAATGTCGAAATATTGCTCGGGGGTTATAACACAGCGATTAAACTTGCGGTCTAATATATCGGCAGTCTCACGCGCAAGACCCGATTCATCAAGTCGACTGTCGTCGTAACCACATGAATTACAAGCAGTAGCGTCGGAAACGGCTAAAACATAAGACGAGTCAACACCGCCCGAGAGGAAACTTTCAACGTATTCGTCGTCGGTTTTAACCTCGGTCATAACGTCGGCGAGTGTTGTGTGAATTTCATTTGCCCAATCATCGAGCGATTTTGTATTATCGGGGTTAAAGGTGGGTCTAAAATACCGTGTAATTTTAACTTCGCCATCTTTAAAGGTCATATATCTACCGGGAAGTAGTTTTTTGACACCCTCAAAAAAGGTTTCATCACCTGTGGTGTAGGTCATGGTAAGGTATATTTGAAGCATTTTTTGGTTTAACTCTTTGGTAAAACCGTCCCCGTCCATAATCTCGCGAATTGTTGTGCCGTAAAGCAGTTTGCCGTCATCGGTAACGTAGTAGTAAAACGGCTTGGTGCCAAATTGGTCACGTAGGCAAAACAGGGTATCGGTTTCGTCATCATAAAGCGCAAAACTAAACATACCGTAAATATGGTTTGCCATATCGCCACCCCATTTTTTGTAGGCGGCAATAATTATTTGCTCTTCTTTTTTATCGCGTGG
>JAFYQN010000060.1 GCA_017559885.1 Clostridia bacterium | reverse complement strand
GTTTTGGGTATTCTTTGGCTAATGGTGTTGTAGAAGCAGTTAAACAATATGGCTTTATAGGTGTTTTATCGGGTGGTCTTACAGCAACAGCGGCGGGAATAACCGCGGCAATATTTTTCGGTTTTGTTATGTCGCTGTTATTTAAATCGGGCGACAAATAAAATTTTTTGTTTACAAGATACACGTTTATATGTATAATAAAGACAGTGATGTTTCACGTGAAACATTGCTGTCTTTTTAAAACTGTTATTATGTTTATATATTATATATTTATAATTAATTTACTTTCATATATATTGTTGGAGGATATTGTTTTGGGAAAAATTATATCTGTTGTTAACCAAAAAGGTGGTGTCGGCAAAACCACCACCGCGGTAAATCTTGTTGCAGGTATTGGTCTTGCCGGTAAAAAAGTTTTGCTTGTTGATGCCGACCCACAGGGCAACTCAACAAGTGGTTACGGTATAAGCAAAAAAGAAACTACCGCCACCACCTACGAACTTCTTATCGGTACGGCAAAAGCAGAGTCGGCAATAATAACCACACAGTTTAAAAACGTAGACGTTATACCTGCCTCAATGGACCTTGCCGCCGCAGAGGTAGATTTAATCGAGGTCGAACATCGCGAATCGGCGCTCAAAAACGCATTAGCGCCAATCAGAGAAAAATACGATTACATATTTATCGACTGTCCTCCGTCTTTGGGACTTATTACCATAAACGCACTCAATGCTGGCGATACGGTGTTGGTTCCTATTCAGTGCGAGTATTTTGCGCTTGAAGGTCTTTCACAACTTATGGCATCGGTTCGTCAGGTAAAACGCCTTTATAATCCAACCCTTGAAATAGAGGGAATAGTTCTTACGATGTTTGACGGCAGACTTAATCTTACGCAACAGGTTGTAAGCGAAATAAAGAAGTTTTTTGCCAATAAACTATACAAAACGGTTATTCCACGCGGCGTAAGACTTTCTGAGGCGCCAAGTTACGGTTGCCCGATACAGTATTACGACAAACGCGCAAAGGGTTGTATTGCGTACAACGACCTTGCAAAAGAGTTTTTAAAAAGAAACAGGAGGGGTTAAACTATGGCAGCAGCAAAAAAAGGCGGTCTCGGTCGCGGACTTGAAGCGCTCTTTAACGAAAACGCAACCGACGAAAAAGGCGTTGTAACCCTTCGTCTTTCCGAAATAGAACCAAATCGCAATCAACCAAGAACCACATTTGATGAGGACGCTCTTAACGAGCTTGCCGATAGCATCGAAAAACACGGTCTTATTCAACCGATCGTTGTAAGACCTACTTCTAATGGTGTTTATCAAATAGTTGCGGGCGAACGCCGTTGGCGCGCTTGCCGCATAGCAGGCCTTACCGAAGTGCCTGTTGTGATAAAGGAGCTAGACGATCAAAAGTATTTTGAAATCGCTCTTATCGAAAACCTACAGCGCGAAGACCTTAACGCCGTTGAAGAAGCTCAAGGTTACCGCACACTTATTGACAGTTACGGTCTTACTCAAGAACAGGTTGCCGAAAGCGTTGGCAAATCGCGAAGCGCCGTTACAAATGCGTTGCGTCTTTTAAATCTTGATGAACAGGCGCTCGAAGCGCTTAAAAACGGTGAAATCACCGCAGGTCATGCACGAGCAATTCTTGCCGCTGAAACAAAAGAGCTTGCCGCAGAGATGCTAAAAGCGGCGCTTGCGGGCGCCTCTGTTCGCGAACTTGAGGCCATGACAAAACAAACAGCCAAAACTAAAAAGGCGACTACCCAAACCGCCAAAAATAATTTTTATAGCGAGGTAGAAATCTCACTTAAAAATGAACTTGGCAGAAAGGTTGACATAAAGCCAAAGGGCAAAGGCAAAGGTACCATCACAATAGAATTTTACAGTGATGAGGAGCTTGCAGATTTTGCTAAAAAATTAGTAGAGGAATAAATCTACATATATCTTGATTTTTTAAAAATAGCGTGATATAATGATAAAAAATAATCTCTTTGGAGGGAAATATAATGAAACGTATTCAAACACTTGAAACAAAAAACCTTTGTGAAAGCGCTAAAAACGGCGGTTGCGGCGAATGCCAAACTTCTTGCCAGTCTGCTTGCAAAACCTCTTGCGGTATTGCAAACCAGGAATGCGAAAACAAAGAAACAAAATAATTTAAAAACAAGCAAAGTGCCGCCGATATGGCGGCATTTTTTGTAGGAAGGTATAAAAAATGATTCATTGCTATAAACTTGGCGGGCTTAATATCGTTTTAGATGTATACTCGGGCTCAGTTCACCTCGTGGATGAGGTTGCCTATGATATTATCGAAAAATACGAGAGCAGCACCCGTGAGCAAATAGTTGCCGAAATAACAAATAAATACAACGACATAACCGAGCAAGACGTTATCGATTGTTGCGAAGATATAGAAACACTAAAGTCACAGGGCAAACTCTTTGTGCCCGACACTTTTGAAGTAATGGCAGGTGACCTTAAGAAAAAGAGCGCAGGCGTTATAAAGGCTCTTTGTCTACACGTTGCCCACACCTGCAACCTCAACTGCGAATACTGCTTTGCAAGTCAGGGTAAGTATCACGGTGAACGCGCTATAATGAGCTTGGAAACCGCCAAACGCGCGCTTGATTTCTTGGTTGAAAATTCCAAGGGTCGCACAAATCTAGAGGTTGACTTTTTTGGTGGCGAGCCACTAATGAATTTTGACATGATAAAAGAATTAGTTGCTTACGCTCGCGAAATAGAAAAGCCCGCGGGAAAGAATTTCCGTTTTACACTCACTACAAATGGCATCTTGGTTGATGATGATGTAATTGATTTTGCCAATCGCGAGATGAGCAACGTTGTACTTAGTCTTGATGGCAGAAAAGAAGTTCATGACCGTTATCGTGTAGATTTTGCAGGAAACGGCAGTTGGGAAAAAATAGTTCCTAAATTTCAACGCTTTGTACAGAAGCGCGGTAACAAAAATTACTATATGCGCGGCACCTTTACCCACGCAAACCCAGACTTTTTAAACGATATAAAAGAAATGCTTAATCTCGGCTTTACCGAGCTTAGCATGGAGCCTGTAGTTTGCGCAGATGATGACGCTTCGGCTTTGACACAAGAGGATTTGCCAATAGTTTTAAAACAGTACGAGGAACTTGCAGAATTGATGCTTAAAAAACATCAAGAGGGCAAACCATTTACCTTTTATCATTACATGCTTGACCTTAAAAGTGGTCCTTGTATCTATAAGAGAATATCGGGTTGCGGTTCCGGTACCGAGTACATGGCTGTAACCCCGTGGGGCGACCTTTATCCTTGCCATCAGTTTGTTGGCGACGAGAAGTTCAAGCTAGGTAATATTTGGACAGGCGTAGATAACACCGCTATTCAAGACGAATTTGCCGCTTGCAACGTGTACACCAGACCAGAGTGCAAGGATTGTTGGGCAAAACTATATTGCTCAGGCGGTTGCGCCGCAAACGCTTACCATGCAACAGGCTCAGTAAATGGCATTTACAAGTATGGTTGTGAGCTCTTTCGCAAGAGAATGGAATGCGCCATTATGCTTGAGGCAGCAAAAACCATCGGAGAACAATAATGAAAACTCCGATAGTAGATTTTGTAAAAAACTATGCTAATAGTGGTGTGACGCGCCTACATATGCCGGGGCACAAGGGAAAAGATTTCGTAGGCTTTGAAAAGTTTGATATTACAGAAATCGACGGCGCTGACGTGTTGTATAACGCGAGCGGAATAATTGCCGAAAGTCAACGTAACGCTACGGGGCTTTTTGGTAGCGAGCAAACCCTTTATTCTACCGAGGGGTCGTCTCTTTGCATTAGGGCAATGGTTCATCTTATAAAAAGCTACGCCCTGCAAAACGGACAAAAACCTATCATTGCCGCGGCAAGAAATGCGCACAAAACATTTGTTACGGCTTGCGCGATTTTAGATTTAGATGTAGATTGGCTACTACCCAAGTCACAATCGGTTATATCTTGTGTTATAACGGCAGAGCTTTTAGATGAATATTTACAAAGCGCATCACAAAAACCAACCGCGGTATATATAACCAGCCCCGATTATCTTGGTAACCTAACCGATATAAAAAATTTAAGTCGCGTTTGCAAAAAATATGGTGTGTTGCTTGTTGTAGATAATGCTCACGGCGCATATTTAAAGTTTTTGCCCGAAGATAAACACCCGATTAGTTTGGGCGCAGATATGTGTTGCGATTCTGCCCACAAAACCTTACCGTCACTTACGGGTGGCGCCTATCTGCACGTGGGCAAATGCGCGCCAACCTTTTTAGCTCAAAATGCGCAAAGCGCTTTAAGTTTATTTGCTTCTACCAGTCCATCATATTTAATTATGCAGTCTTTAGATGCGGTAAATCGCTATATTTCGGATGGCTATTGCCAAAAACTTGCCAACCTTATTAAAAAGGTAAACACAACCAAATCAAACCTTTTAAAAGGTGGATATTGTCTTTGCGGCGATGAGGTGTTAAAAATTACCGTTTGCGCAAAAAGTTACGGTTATAGCGGATACGAACTATCGCAAACGCTGTTAAGTCAAAAGATAGTTTGTGAATTTTGCGACCCTGATTATATTGTTTTTATGCTTTCGCCCGAAAACGAAGAAGACCTTTGCAAATTAGAGAGCGCATTGCTTTCTGTTGTAAAGAAGGATATAATCAAGCAACATCCCCCAACACCAAGCATAAAAAAACGGCAGTTATCTTTAAATCAAGCAATTTACGCCACAAAAGAAAAGAAGAACGTTAATGACTGTATAGGTTGCATCTCGGCATCCACAGACGTCGCGTGTCCGCCTGCAATACCCATAGTATTGCCGGGAGAACAAATAGATGAGGATGCGATACAGTGCTTCAAATACTATGATATTGACGAGTGGATTGTAGTAAAATAAAAAAATGTTGCATTTAACGCATTAAAGTGATAAAATAACCATTGTCTTTACAATGGTTATTTTATTTTAGGAGTTTTTAAATATGTCAACTCAAACTAAAAAGAGTAGTTTTAGCGGCGGCATAGGTTTTGTACTTGCGGCCGCAGGTAGCGCGGTTGGTCTTGGCAACCTTTGGCGATTTCCAACCCTTGCAAGTAAATACGGCGGCGGTTTGTTTTTGCTTGTTTATTTAGGTCTTGTTTTAACCTTTGGTTTTTCGCTGTTAATGACCGATATTGCTATCGGTAGAAAAACAGGTAAAAGTTCGCTCGACGCGTATAAGACAATCAATCCCAAGTGGAATTTTTTAGGCAAACTTACCTTTGTGGTACCTTCAATCATAATTACTTATTATGTTGTTATTGGTGGTTGGATACTAAAATATATCTTTGCATCTACAACTAACCTTTCTGCTGCTGCCGATGGTAACGGAGAGTTTTTTACTGCATTTACAAGTTCGAAAGCTCCCCCAATTTTTTGGATGCTTATTTTCCTTGCGATAACCGCGTTTATAGTTTTTTGTGGTGTTGAAAAGGGGATAGAACGTTTTTCAAAAATTATAATGCCGGTACTTTTTGTAATGATTATAGGAATTGCGTTGTTTGTTTTGTTTGCAAAAGACGAAACAACGGGAAGAACCGGTTGGAAAGGTTTTTTGCATTACGTTACTCCAAGACTTACCGATGCCGAAGGCAAAAAGTTTACCATTGCAACAATAATGCAGTTGGTGCTTGACGCGATGAGTCAGTTGTTTTTCTCGTTGTCGGTTGCTATGGGGATTATGATAACCTATGGTTCATACGTTAAAAAGGATGTTGACCTTGGTAAATCTGTAAAACAGATAGAAATATTTGATACTTTGGTTGCTTTTCTTGCAGGTATGATGGTGGTGCCTGCAACATATATATTTAGTCTTGAAACCACCAAAATAATGACAAAAGGCGGACCTGGGGTTATATTTATAATACTTCCACAAATTTTTGAAAAAATGGGAGCGATAGGGAAAATAATAGCGCCTCTGTTCTTTGTAATGGTTGCTTTTGCGGCGCTTACCTCAAGTGTATCGATTTTAGAAGCTATCGTAGGTAGTTGCGCAGAAACCTTTAAAATCAACCGAAAAAAGATTTGTTTAATAATATCAGCAATAGCGTTGGTGGCGGCAATAATCGTTTGTTTAGGATTTACCGATGTTTTGGGATTTATTAAAGTTGTATTACCAAATGATGACGCTATAACGGCAAAAGAAGCAAGCCATAATCTTTTAGATATTCTCGATTACATTAGCAACTATTTGTTAATGCCAATAATTTCGCTTTTAACCTGCATCCTTATTGGTTGGGTTGTTAAACCAAAGTGGGTTATAGATGAGGTCGAAACCGAGGGAGTAAAGTTTGGAAGAAAGAAATTATACGCGTTTATGATAAAATATGCAGCTCCTGTAGTTATGATATTGCTAATACTTCAGTCGCTTGGCGCATTTAAGTTTTTGGGATAATGAATAAAACGAGCAAGTTATTAACAACTTGCTCGTTTTTTGTGCATAAAATTGTGGT
>JAFYQN010000059.1 GCA_017559885.1 Clostridia bacterium | reverse complement strand
TAATCTTTTTAGAATCGTTATCACCGGCTTCATCTATTGCGGTATACGTATTCTTTTTATTAAGAAAATTATCGGGATTAGACCCTCTAAAACCGTAAATGCTTTGCTTTACGTCACCCACTACAAAAAGTTTTTCTTCACGGTTAGACAACACGTAAAATAACATATTTTGAAGGTCGTTTACGTCCTGAAACTCGTCAACTAAAACTTCATCATATCGGTTACATAATTGTTTTGCTTGGTCGCGTATTATAATTTCGCCGTCTTTATATTCGCAAAGAAGGCCAAGCGCTAATTGTTCCATATTATAAAAGGTAAAAGAATTATCGCGGCAAAACGCTTCGAATAATCTTTTGCCATATTCATTTACAATCTCTACCAAAAGTTTTACGGCGTCACGGTTTATATAAATATCGCTTTCTACCATATCGCTTGGCGCGTAAAATATTTCACAAAGGTCTTTAAGTGTCGCCTTTACGGTTTCGCGGTTAGCTTTAAACACGGCGCCGTTTGGGTCGTCTTTACTGCAACCGGGCGCGCGAGAAAGGGTTGTTTCTTTTACCTTTGTGGCAAACGTGTCCCAATTTTTAAACTTAATATCTTGCTCAAACTCGCAAAGCATAGCGTTTATAATTTCGGCGTCAGCAATATGTTTATCGGTGTTTTTGTTTATGTATATTGCCGCCTCCGACATTTTAACAGCGCTGTTTTTTGCGGTTTCAATACGTTTTAACGCAATATCAAACGCCATATCGTACCAAATATTTCCACTTTCAAACGCGGTTTCATACGGTAACAATAAATCATTTATAAACTTTTGTGGAAATGGTAATTGTTGACTGTAAAGATACAAACGGTCAACAAGTTCTGTAAGTTTTTCGGTGTCGTATTCACAGTTGGTAAGTTCCAAAAGTTTTAAAAAATCACAAGACGGATTTTCTAAATACTCGGCTATGAGGTTTGTCATAACCGCGTTACTTACACTTTTTTGTGATGAGCCATCGCTTATTTTAAAGTCGGGTTCAATACCGCATTTTTCAAAATTTTCACGCACAAGTTTAATGCAAAACGAGTCTATTGTGCATATATCGGCGCTACCAAGCAAATATTTTTGCCTTTGCAAAGTTTCATCGTTGGGATTTTTTTGTATTTCCTCAAAAAGGCGCTTTTCTATACGACAGCGCATTTCTGCCGCCGCCGCATTGGTAAAGGTAACAATAAGCAATCGGTCGGCGCTTACGGGCGATGTTTTGTCGGTGAGCATATTTATAACACGCTCAACAAGTACGGCAGTTTTACCCGAACCTGCAGCTGCCGACACAAGTATATTACCTTTTGTTTCAATAGCTTTTTGTTGCATAACCGTCGGTTTAAATGCCATCTTCGTCCACCTGCCTTTCGATTTCTTTTAACACCTCTGCATTGGTAAGTTTAGGCACCTTCTCGTGCTTTTCATAAGACATATTACAAATACTTTGGTATTCGCAATATTTACAAGCAGGGCTATCCAAACCGTCAACGGGGTTTGCGGCTATGTCGCCCGAGTAAATTGAGCGGCCTGTCGCTTTAAGTTTGTTTTCTATAAAAGCAAAAATCTTATCAAAATCTTCTTGCTTTATATAGCTACCCGACGGCGAATCGGCAGAAAACTTGGGTATAAATTCGCCCTTGTTTTCTTTATCCATAGCGTTAACCAATGCTTCATCGGCGGCAATAAGACCGTTCATTCTACGGTTTGCCATTTTAGATTCCTTGTCGCGCTTGGCAGTCATATAAAATATGCCTGCGCTTTTACCGCCAAACTCGCTGTTCTTTGCAGTAGCATAAAGATAGATTAACATCTGCATATTTTGTCCAAACAAAATATCGGGCAGTTTAAAATCTCGTTTGCCTGTTTTATAATCAATTATTCTAATATAACCGTTCCACTTATCAAGTCGGTCAACAACACCCGTAAGTTCAAGTGAACCGATATCGTCAATGGGTATTTTTATCTCGGGCATATCTCCATCATATCCGATTTTAAGTTCGCATTTATGGGGCGTAAAATCGCTTTGCGCAAATTCAAGCGCCAATCGACCTACAACGTATTCAAGTGTTCGCCTAATGGTAGACACCAAAAATTTAAAATACGGGGTTTCTACGTCAGAATAACCCGAAATCATATCAAGATATTCTTGTATATACTTTTCTACAAGTTGCGAAATTTGTTCTTTATCAAATTTGCTTATTTCTTTACCGTAATCTTCAACAACCCTTTGCAGTACGTAATGCACCACAGTACCGCGTTGCATAGCGTTAAATTCGGCAGGTTGTAAACGCTCTACACGAAGACCATATTTACAAAAATACATAAAACTACAGCGGTTAAAAGTATCAAACTTTGACGGTGACATTGTAATCTTTTCGCCAAAAAGTTTTTTTGCCGTGTTATGTGTTATAGAATGTTTTTTGTTTTCTCTGGTTTGTAAAACGTTATCTATTCTATATTGCATATCACTGCCATCGAGCGCTTTTATAAGCGTTATGCCATCGGTGTTGTCGTCGGCAAGATTACTGCACGCAAGCGAAAAAGCGTCTTCATAACTTTCGGGTAAAAACTTTTCTTGCAAGTTAGAAGGTTCCGCTATATTTACGCAGTCAAACGCGTTTTGCAAATCTACAACAAATGACGACGGTTCCGCCACGCTTACACCGTCAAAGGTGTTGGCGCAACTAATAAACACGCCGTGCGACGCGCAACACACATTGCTATAAAGCAAATACTCTTCATCAACCGATTGTGAAAAGGTTTTATCGGGTATATCAAGTCCTGTTTCTATAAGTTTTTGACGCTCGTTTTCGGCAAACAAACCTCCGCTTTGTTGACTTCGTGGAAACACACCCTGATTTGCGCCCATAATAAAGGCATATTTTGGGCGTGAAGGACGAATTCGGTCGGCAGCGCCAAAAATTGCTTCGTCTATCATTTGTGGAATTACGCCTACGGTTTCAAGCGAAAGCGATAGCAAGAGCGCATCGCAAAAATCGGATTTAGAAATTTGCGAATCGCCAAAACAAACGCTTAAACTGTTAAGTATTTTCATAACGCTATCCCACGATTGACGTATAGCGTCGCAATAAAAACTGTTGTCCTTGTTATACTGTTTTGAAAGCAGTTTAAAACGTTCCGAAGCGTTAACTCTCTCAAACAAGCGCACCAAAGCGCGCGCCATATCCTGCGCGTTGCCTGTAAATTCTTTTTTAAGTAAAACAAGGGGTTCTATCGCCTTTTGACGAAGTTTATTTATTTGAAGTAATTCTTCTTTTTTGCGGTCGGTTAATTCCTTTGTTGCTTCAAAACCGTCGGGGTCCATAGTCCACTCTTTTTGCCATAGCGCGCCGTCAACACCCCATAAGTACGTATAGTTTTCAAGCGTTGCTATTTGTTCTATATCAAGAATTCCAATTCCCGATTTGTGAAAACGCAATATATTTTCGGTACAAAAATTTCGTGTAACGTCGGCAGCCGCCATAATCGCCACCGCGATTGGCGTTTCGT
Organism: Clostridia bacterium; assembly: GCA_017559885.1. Taxonomy (GTDB): domain Bacteria; phylum Bacillota; class Clostridia; order Oscillospirales; family Acutalibacteraceae; genus UBA737. The sequence goes on along the minus strand of JAFYQN010000059.1, from coordinate 2,278 downwards.
TAAGCGGTATACGTTTGTCGATAAAGCAACTTATATTATTCTTTTTGCAAGCAACCTCCAACGCATTTTCGTATGGCTCAGTATCGCGCGCGATTATTACAAAATCGCTATAACGCGCGTCCTGCTCTCGCACAATTCGTCTTATGTTTCTTGCAACAAAATCCGCCTCACTATAAACGTTGTCGGCGCGACAAAGCATAACGTTTGGACAACTGTCTTCAAACTGTGTTTTGCCCGTCGCCATAAAGTTTTCGAGTTGTGAAAGGTCTTCGTACGCGTAATGCTTGTCTTCAAGCACAATATCGTCTTGCACCTTTATAGCAAAACTACGAGCAATAACGCTTATACGACTTTTAACCTTTTTAACGTTTGAAAACACGCCAAACGCACGAGTGTCTTGAGGGTTGTCGGTAAGGGTAACCGTAACCGATTTTGCTTGGGAGAGTATTCTTTCGATTATTTTATACTGTTGACCCGAAAAACTTTTAAACGAGTCTATAAATACGTTTTTGTTTTCGAAATACTTGTAATTATCAAGCGCGTAGTAAAGTTTTGTAAGACGGTCGGTGTTATCGATAAATTTTTCGGCAAGTACGGCATCAAAATTTTCATAGATTAAAGCAGTATCCATAAGTTTAAGTTTTAACTGCTCATCATCTATACCCTGCGCCGCGTCATACAAATCGTCAGCAGAAATAAAGGCGAGTTTGAATTCGTCTATGCTTTCAATCATCATACGTGCAAAAGATGACGAATTACTGTATTTTTTAAATCTTTTAAGCTCGTCGCGACAAAGTTTTATCGCCTTGCTCATAAGTATTATTTTGTCGGCGTCGGTAATACCCTCGCCGCATACGCCGCCTGCTATACGCTCTACCTCGTCACATAGACGGGTAAAACTTATAACCGACACCTTTTGCGCGTTGCCGTCGCCAACAGCGTCGAGAATATTTTTTTCACTCTCAAAAGAAAACTGCTCGGGCACCAAAAGAACAGGGGCATCCCCCTGTGAAATGCACTCGGCAATTTTTTGTGTCACTGTATAGGTTTTGCCGCTTGAAGCGCGACCTAAAATAAACTGTAGCATAAGCCCACCGCCTTTTTCTATTCGGCTCCCTCTGACGAGGGAGCTGTCAGCAAAGCTGACTGAGGGAGAGATTTTTTAACTGCCAAATCAATATACTCACAAGCACCGTAAAAGTTTTGATCAATATCTAAGTTGCAAATCCTTAAAACAGTTAAATTCATACTCTCTAATTCTTTGGTTCTAATATTGTCTTTTTCAATTTGCTTTGCAGTATAATGTTCGCCGCCATCAAGTTCAATAACCAATTTTGCTTTTGCACAATAAAAATCGACAATATAATTTCCTATTGATTTTTGCCTTTGAAATCGTATTGGATAATTTCGCAAAAATTCATACCATAATTTTCGTTCCCAAGGTGTCATATTTTTACGCAAGGTTTTTGCAAGAGGGATATTTGACTTGTTATATTCTTTCAAAATTTCTCTCCCTCCGTCAAAACTACGTTTTGCCACCTCCCTCGTCAGAGGGAGGCCAAATAACATCTCTAAAATATTTTATCATAAATATCGTTACAATACAATTATAAATCTTTATATGTGTCAAATTAAGTACATTAAATTGTTGAATATAAAAATTTTTTGAGTTATAATACAAATAAAAACTACCGAGGCGAAAATAATGTTAAATAATATAAAAGTACAATCACAAAAAGCAATAAGTGAATTAATAGAAATAGCGAGTATCAAATCGGGCGACTTGTTGGTGATAGGTTGTTCATCAAGTGAAGTAGCCGGTGGCGTTATTGGCAAAAATTCCAGCATTGAATCTGCAAAAGCTATTTTTGACGGTATATATCCCGTTTTAAAAGAAAAAGGAATTTATCTTGCAGCACAGTGTTGTGAGCATCTAAACCGCGCGCTTATAATTGAACAAGACGCGGCAGAAAAATTTGAATACGAGATAGTAAATGTTATGCCGCAAATAAAAGCAGGCGGCAGTTTTGCGACAACAGTTTGGCAAAATTTGGACTGCCCCGTGGCCGTTGAACACGTAAAAGCGAGTGCCGGACTTGACATTGGCAACACGCTTATCGGTATGCACTTAAAAGAGGTTGCCGTACCCGTAAGACTATCAATTAACAAAATTGGTGAAGCGCCAATTGTTGCGGCAAGAACTCGACCAAAATTTATAGGTGGCGAAAGAGCGCATTACCAAGAAAATTTAAAATAAAAGCAAAAACCCACATAACTC
>JAFYQN010000007.1 GCA_017559885.1 Clostridia bacterium | reverse complement strand
CGACTATTCCACCAAGGATATAGGCAATTTTTTTATTTGTATTATCTTTTTTTGCAAATTCATTAAACATAAAAATCCCTCCGCTTAAATTATATAAGCAGAGGGAGTTTTTTATGCCTTTATTATTTTTTTGCAACGTCATCATGAACAGTAAGATTTTGTTGCATAGCCCAACGAGCGATGGTAAGTTTGCTGTGGTCACTCTTTGATTCGATAACGATTGTATCTTCTTTAAGTGAAATAACTCTACCGTAAATACCGCCGATTGTAAGAATTTCATCACCAATCTGTAGGTTTTCACGCATTAGTTTTTCAGCTTTTTCCTTTTTCTTCTGTGGACGAATAACCAAGAAGAACATTGCTGCTACCATAGCAACGATAGGTAATGCTGAAACTGCCAACCCTTTCCAATCCATTGTTGAAGCACCATTACCAGAACTTAAAAGAATTGCGCTAAAATCCATAATAATTTAACCTCCAAAAATATTAACAAAACACATTATACAAAATCCTACACAGAAATGCAAGAATAATTTTGTAAATAATAAATTAAATTCGTTTGCCAAGTATTTGTTCTTTTTCTGCTTTAAACTGCGCAAAACGATTTTCATCAATCGCGTTACGAATATCTTCCATAAGATGATTATAAAACCAAAGATTATGAATAACCAAAAGTCTTTGCGATAACATCTCGGTACTCTTAAGAAGGTGTCTAATATACGCCTTACTGTAACGTTGGCACACAGGACAACCGCAGTTTTCATCAATTGGTGTCATATCGTATTCGTACTTTTTATTGTTAATGTTGATAATACCCTTTGACGTAAACAAATGACCGTGACGCGCATTACGACTTGGCATAACGCAGTCAAAAAGGTCAACGCCGCGTTCAACAGCGTTAAGAATATTTACAGGTGTGCCCACACCCATAAGATAACGGATTTTATCTTGCGGCATGTGTGGTGTTACGTGTTCAATAACGTCGTACATAACCTCGGCAGGCTCACCCACCGCAAGACCACCAATCGCATATCCGTCTAAATCAAGTTCGGCAATTTCTTTCATATGATTTATACGTAAATCATTGAAGGTACAACCCTGATTTATACCAAAAAGCATTTGCTCACGATTTATGGTACTTTCAAGCGAGTTAAGTTCGGTCATTTTGGTTTTACAACGTTTAAGCCAACGGGTAGTTCTTTCGCAAGATGCTTTTGAATAACTATACTCGGCAGGGTTTTCTACACACTCGTCAAACGCCATAGCAATTGTAGAGCCAAGGTTTGACTGTATTTGCATACTTTCTTCAGGACCCATAAAAATACGCTTGCCATCAATGTGACTTGCAAACGTTACGCCCTCTTCTTCAATTTTGCGAAGCGACGCCAAAGAAAACACCTGAAATCCGCCGCTATCGGTAAGAATTGGACCGTCCCAAGTGGTAAATTTGTGAAGACCGCCGCAATCACGAACAACCTCGTCACCGGGGCGAACATGTAAATGATAGGTGTTACTAAGCATAACCTGACAACCGATTTGCTTTAAATCTTCGGCAGATACGGCGCCCTTTATTGCACCTGCTGTAGCAACGTTCATAAACGCGGGTGTTTGCACAGTGCCGCGATTAGTAACGAATTCGCCACGTCGAGCGGTATTTTCTTGTTTTAATAGTTTGTACATAAAATCTCCTTAAAAAATGGGACGTCGAAGGCGCCGTTCCCTACAAATTATAAAATAAGCATCGCATCGCCGAAGCTAAAGAAACGGTATTTTTCTTCAACGGCAATTTTATATGCGTTCATTGTATTATCGTATCCTGCAAACGCTGAAACAAGCATAATAAGTGTGCTTTCGGGCAAGTGGAAGTTTGTAACAAGACCATCCATACATTTAAAGGTATAACCCGGGTAAATAAAAATGCCCGTATCGTCACTACACTCACGCATTTCGCCGTATTTTTGAGCAACGCTTTCCACAGTACGACAACTTGTTGTGCCAACACAAATTACCCTACCGCCGTTTGCTTTTGTTTCATTTATTGAATCCGCAGTATCTTTTGACATATGGTAATGCTCGGTGTGCATTTTGTGCTCGGTAATTTCATCCACCTTTACAGGTCTAAAAGTACCAAGTCCCACGTGCAAGGTAACGTATTTTACCTTTACGCCTTTTTGCTTAATACTCTCAAGCAATTCAGGTGTAAAATGAAGTCCTGCCGTTGGCGCCGCCGCAGAGCCTAGTTCTTTGGAATAAACTGTTTGATAACGCTCTTTATCGCTTAGTTTTTCCTTGATATATGGTGGCAACGGCATTTGTCCTACCTTATCAAGGGTAGCAAAAAATTCACCATCGCATTTAAATTCAATAACGCGATTACCATCGGGTAAAACGTCTTTTACAACAGCCGATAGCTCATCGCTAAAAATGAATTCGCGGTCTATCTTTGCCTTTTTACCGGGACCCGCCAAACATTCCCAAGTGTAAAGGTCATATTGCTTAAGAAGCACAAACTCTACCACCGCGCCCGTATCAGCGGCAGTGCCGTAAAGACGCGCCGGAAGAACACGAGTATTGTTAAGCACGAGACAATCGCCCTCGCGCAAAAAATCAATAAGATTACTAAAAGTATCGTGCGCTATATCACCCGTTTTTTTATCAAGACGCAACATACGCGAAGAGTCGCGTGGAAAAATCGGAGTCTGCGCTATTAAGTTTTCGGGTAAATCGTAATAAAAATCGCTTTTTTTCATATAATTTTACCAATAACTTTCTTGTTTAATATCTATATTTTGGTTTGACAAATTACTTATGTAATGTTATTATTTATATGAATAATATTATATTGCAAAATTATGTCAATTTCAATATAAATTTTGCATTTTCTCAGGAGGATCCTAAAATGAAAAATTATAACGTAGGTATTATCGGCGCTACTGGTATGGTAGGCCAAAGATTTGCATTGCTTTTGGCTGACCACCCTTGGTTTAACGTTACCTGCCTTGCTGCAAGCCCAAGAAGCGCAGGCAAAACATATACCGAGGCTGTTGGCGATCGTTGGGCAATGACTTCACCAATGCCTGAAAATCTAAAAGATATGATGGTTTACGACGCTGTAGCCGATATCGACACAATCGTTTCAAAGGTTGATTTCGTATTCTGCGCAGTAGATATGAAAAAGGATGAAATCAAAGCGTTTGAAGAAATGTATGCAAAGCACGAGTGCCCTGTTGTATCAAACAACTCAGCTCACCGCTTTACACCTGACGTTCCAATGGTTATTCCGGAACTCAACCCTGAGCACCTCGACGTAATCGAGGCTCAGCGCAAGCGTCTTGGCACAAAGCGCGGTTTTGTGGCTGTTAAATCTAACTGCTCACTCCAAAGCTACGTTCCTGCCCTTCATCCACTTGATAAAGAGTTCGGCGTTGAAAAATGTCTTGTTTGTACCTATCAAGCAATTTCAGGCGCAGGTAAAACATTTGAGCGTTGGCCTGAAATGGTAGACAACGTTATTCCATTTATCGGCGGCGAAGAAGAAAAGAGCGAAAAAGAACCTCTTAAGATTTGGGGTAAAGTAGAAGATGGCGAGATTAAACTTGCCGATGCTCCAAAGTTTACAGCGCAATGCTTGCGTGTACCTGTATCAGACGGTCACATGGCGGCTGTGTTTGTAACATTTAAAAATAAGCCAAGCAAAGAAGAAATCCTCAAAGTTTGGGAAAACTTCTCAGGCGTGCCACAAGAGTTAGAGCTCCCACACGCTCCTAAGAAATTCCTCAACTACTTTGTAGAAGATAATATGCCACAAACCAAAATACACCGCGACCTTGAAGGCGGCATGGCAGTATCTGTTGGTCGTCTTCGTGAAGATAGCCAGTACGACTACAAGTTTGTTTGCCTTTCTCACAACACATTGCGTGGCGCGGCAGGCGGCGCAGTACTCCTTGCGGAACTTTTGGCAGCAAAGGGTTATATGGACTAATTTGTCATAAAATATTATTAAATATTATTTATGAGGTGTTTTTATGAAAAATAGAATTTTTACAGGCGCAGCAACAGCATTGGTTACTCCTTTTAATCAAGACGGCAGTGTAAATTTCGGACGTTTAAAAACACTTGTAGACGAACAAATAGAAAATGGTATCGACGCGCTTGTCATTTGCGGTACAACGGGCGAAAAATCCACCCTCCGCTATGATGAACACCTACGCGTTATCGAAGAAGCGGCAAAAACCGCAAACGGACACGTGCCAATTATTACAGGCACAGGTAGCAATGATACCGTATATTCTGTAGAGCTTTGCGCAGATGCCGCAAGCGTAGGCGCAGACGCGTTTTTGATGGTTACCCCTTATTACAACAAAACCTCTCAAGCAGGTCTTGTAGCGCATTATAACTATATTGCAGACAGGGTTAGCAAACCAATCATACTTTACAACGTACCTTCCCGCACAGGCGTAAACATCAAACCCGAAACCTACAAAGAACTTTCCAAGCACAAGAACATCGTTGCAACAAAAGAAGCCAGCGGTGACCTTTCTCTTGTTGCCCAAATCAAGTAT
>JAFYQN010000006.1 GCA_017559885.1 Clostridia bacterium | reverse complement strand
TTGATATGGGCCGTATATGCCCTTTTGCTCGCTACCGCTTATAAAGCCCTCGTCAATGGTGATGCCAAATCGCCAAAGACCGCTTATAATATCCTCGATACCGCCTGCAACCTCACGCTTTTTGTCGGTATCTTCTATACGTGTGTAAAAAAGACCACCCGAAGAAGTCGCAGTAATGCGGTTTACAAGAGAAGTAAACAATACGCCCAAATGCAAATAACCCGTAGGCGAAGGCGCAACACGGGTAACACGAGCGCCCTCGGGCAGATTGCGCTCGGGGTATAAATTTTCATAATAATCAGGGTTTTTTTGGATATTCGGCAGTAAAAGTTCTGCCAAGAGTTCGCAATTGTCCATTTTAAAAAATATCTCCTATTTGCTGAGCAATTTATTAAGTTCATTCATAAATGTATTAATGTCTTTAAACTGACGGTAAACCGACGCAAAACGTACGTATGCCACCTCGTCAATGTCCTTAAGTTTGTCCATAACGAGTTCGCCGATTTTATCACTGCTTACCTCACGGTCAAGCGAGTTTTGAATAACGGTTTCGATATCGCTGATTGCGTGATCAAGCATCTCGATAGATACAGGTCTCTTTTCGCAAGCGCGAAGCATACCCGTAAGCAATTTTTGACGGTCAAAGCTCTCGCGTGAACCGTCTTTCTTGATAACAATAATTGGCAAACTTTCAATCATCTCGTAGGTTGTAAAACGCTTTGCGCATTTAAGGCACTCACGACGACGACGAATACGCTCGCCCTCATCGGTAGGACGGGAGTCGATTACCTTGCTTTCTTCATAACCGCAAAAAGGACATTTCATAACAAATACCACCTATATACATAATTATGATTAATTATATCACAACATATTGATAGTTGCAAGAAAAATATTACGGATTGCCACGCCGATAAAATCGGCTCGCAATGACATTGTTTTAGTTACCAATTTGTGTTTGTCATTGCGAGGTGTAATACACCGAAGCAATCCGCCATCTAAAAAAAACGGTCGGCATAAACCGACCGCAAAAATTATCATCAATCAAAAGGGTGTCCACCGAGCACCTTTTCTTTTGCCTTTTCTTCCTTCGCTTTTGCAAAATCTTTTTTACTCTTTTTACTGCCCAAATACCTACCAAAAAGCATCAACGGCGCATAAAGCGTCCAAAAGGCGATTATCATAAATATCCATCTATAGTTTTCTAAGATTTTTTTAAACCCCATTACGCCAACCATGTCGGAATGCATCGTTCTGGATACATAGGTTGCAAAAAAGCCGGTAAGACCCGAAAACCAAACGCTGTGACCGAGTACAATTGCCAAAACTACCTGTGTAGCAAAAGTTAATACAATAGCCACCAGCAATCGCTTAAGTACAAACTTATTATGATAGTACCCATCAAACAAACTTAGCATAAAAAGCACTACCAAAGTAACAATAGTTCCTATTATGCCATCAATGAGACTCATAATATTGTTACGGAGCATATCGTTATCCGATAAAATTGCTGCTATTGGCCAATTCAAAATTGTTCTTACCGCCAAGCCAATCAAAAACGATGCAAAAAGCGTAACAAAACAGGACGCATATTGTCTTTTTATTGATAATACTTTAGGGTTGAATTTTCTTTTGGGTGTTTTCATAAGTTAAATCACCTGCTTTTTAAAATTATACCATTTAATTGCCTATGTTGTCAATTAATATATCGTCATTATAACAATTCCATTTTTTCGTTGCAAAAGCGTTTAAAGTATGTTATTATATATTAAATATATTTTAAAATGGGTAAGTGTTTCTTATGAAAATTGTTTTAGCATCTAAATCACCGCGCAGAAAAGAACTGCTTTCTCTGCTTGATTTAGATTTCCAGATCATCACCGCCGATATTGATGAAACTATGGACCCTACTCTTTCGGTGGTTGACGAAGTAGCGCGAATAAGTTACCAAAAAGCAGTGGCGGTTGCAAACGGGCTTGTTGGTGATACGGTGATAATTTCGGCCGATACAATCGTTGAACTTAACGGTTGCCTTATGGGTAAACCAAAAGATGAAACCGACGCTTTTAATATGCTGAAAAGTTTGTCGGGTAATACCCACAACGTTCACACGGCAGTTACAGTTTTATGTGGCGAGCGCCATATAACAAAAGTGGTTACCACGGCGGTAACGTTTAGAGATATTACAGCGGATGAAATACTTGCTTACGTTAAGACCGGCGAACCGATGGACAAAGCCGGTTCTTACGGAATACAGGGCAAAGCGTCAAAATTTGTAAGCGGAATAGTTGGCGACTACTTTAACGTCGTAGGACTTCCCGTTTGCGAACTCGGGCTTATTTTAAAACAGTTCAATATAAACTAACATATAACTTTTAGGGGGATTTAAATGTCTGCTAAAATCACACAACTTTCAAATGGAGTTGAAGGCGTATTTATTAAAAACGACCGTTTTAATACTACGCTAATCTCATTCAATTTTTATGTGCCTATGTCACGCGATACTGCGGCTGAATATGCATTACTTCCTTTCGTAATGACAACCTGTAGTAAAGATTATCCTGACTTTTCGCGCCTTAACTTCAAACTTGCAAAACTTTACGGTGCAAATCTTTCAGCGAGTGCCGAAAAGGTGGGCGATTATCAACTGCTTAAAATAGCCATATCAACCATCGACGACCGATTTGCGCTTGATAACGAATCACTTTGCGACAATGCGATAGAATTGCTTGGTCAACTCATATTTGAACCCAAGGTGCAAGACGGCGCATTTTGCGAAGAGGATGTTGAGCGTGAAAAACGCAAGGCAATAGAGCACATTCGCGGTGACCTCGCTCAAAAACGTATATATGCAAAAAAACGTCTTATAGAAGAAATGTATAAAGACGAAGCATACGGCGTGCCAAAATGCGGCACCGAGGAACAGGTTCAAAAAATCACAGGCGAATCGCTTTATAACGCTTGGGTTAAACTTTTGTCTACCGCATTTTTGCGCGTTAACGTTATTTCTCGCTCAATGCCGACAGGATTATTTGACGGCATTGCAGAAAAGTTTAGCAGTATTAATCGTTACGATATTCCCGATTGCACACAAAGCGCGCCAACTGCCGCTATCAAAAAACCTAACACCGTAATTGAAGAAATGGACATTGCTCAAGGCAAGTTGTGTATGGGCTTTTCAAGCGAACTTTACGGCGATGATGAATTGGCGGCGGCGCTTACCGTTATGTGCGATATTTTTGGTGGCGGTCCTTACTCTCGCCTATTTACCAATGTTCGCGAAAAAATGAGTCTTTGTTACTACTGCGCATCGGGTTCGGTAAAATCAAAAGGTCTTATCACGGTTGACAGTGGCGTTGAAAAAGAAAACGCCAACAAAGCCGAGCGTGAAATTTTAAATCAACTTGACATCATAAAACAAAATCTATTTACCGACGAAGAATTTGAGTCTTCGATAAAGAGCATTACCGATTCTTTCAAATCTTACAACGACTCTCAAGGTCTTTTAGACGCGTGGTATTCTCTAAAAATAGTAAAAGATAAACTGCTTTCTCCCGAAGAGGCGGCAGAACTTATTTTGGGTGTAACACGCAACGACGTTGTTTATACCGCTCGCGGTGTAAAATTACACACAGTATACAAATTGTTACCAAAGGAAAAGGAGGGTAAATAATATGAAAAAGCAGATTTTTGAGGGCTTTGGCGACGAAAGTTACGTAAAGGTCGAACTTGACTCAGGTTTGCAAATTTATATTATGGAAAAGCCACAATACTCCTCAAGTTATGCCATTTATGGTACACGTTACGGTTCGATTGATACTCGCTTTTCTAAAGACGGCGAAGAAATGATTACCGTGCCCGAGGGTATTGCCCACTACCTTGAACACAAACTTTTCGAGGGTGAAGACGGCGACGCCTTTTCAAAATATGCAAAAACAGGCGCAAGCGCAAACGCGTTTACCTCATTTGACCGCACATGTTACCTATTTTCTTGCAGCGACAATTTTTACGAAAATCTTGACATACTGCTCTCCTTTGTTCAAGC
>JAFYQN010000058.1 GCA_017559885.1 Clostridia bacterium | reverse complement strand
TTTGTGGTTTCAAACACGATGGGTCATATATACAACGTGCGGAACTCAAATGTAAGTTTGAGAACCCTGTGCCTGAATATGTGAAAATTATGAGAAATGACGAACCAGAAGCAACCGATATGTTCAATGACATAATCGCATATATGGACGAATTAAAAGAAACACAGGAAACGGCATAATCAAGAAAAAGGTGGAGCATTACGCAATGCTCCACCTTTTTGATTGAAGTACTTGTATTATTTTTGATTTTAATGTATAATAGACTCACGACCCCTAAAATAACATATAGGTCGGAAAGTGGTGAACCCTATGGAACAAGTACAAAAGGCATATATCTATACAAGAGTATCAACATCAATGCAAGTAGAGGGTTTTTCTCTTTCTGCACAAAAGGCAGATATTACAAATTATGCTAATGCTCTTGGCATTCAAATTGTTGGTGAGTTCTGCGATGAGGGTAAATCTGGTAAAAGCGATGACAGAGCAGACTTTCAACGGATGATGGATGCCATCAAGACAAACAAAGATGGTGTTTCGTATGTGATTGTTTTCAAACTATCCAGATTCGCCCGTAATGCTGCCGATACGGTCAAAAACTTACAGACTATGCAAGATTATGGTGTAAACCTTATCTGCATTAAAGAGAAACTTGACAGTTCCACACAACTCGGCAAAATGATGGTTACGATTATGAGTTCTGTCGCTGAAATGGAACTTGAAAACATCCACACTCAAACAATGGCAGGTCGCAAACAGAAAGCAAGGGAAGGTAAATGGAACGGCGGTTTTGCTCCTTACGGTTACACCATCAATAACGGTGTTCTTGAAATCGTAGAGGAAGAAGCGAAAACGGTCCGTTACATATTCGACCTGTTTGTCAATGAGAGTCTGGGTGTAATGGGTGTTGCCAAGCGACTTAATGCAGAGGGTATTAAAAAGGTAGTGCGTCAAAACGGCAAACACGATTACTTTACCGCCGACTTTATCAAGAAGATACTTGACAACCCTGTTTATATGGGTAAAATTGCTTATGGTCGCCGTAAAACCGAAAAGGTCAAAGGCGAACACGGTCGCACTAGAATTGTTACCGAAAAGGACGAAAACAACATTATTCTGGTTGATGGTTTGCATCAAGGACTTGTTACAGAGGAACTCTGGAACAAGGCACATTCCAAACGAATCACCACAGGCAAGAAAAAAGAAAAACTGGAACAGGAACACCAGTATATTTTATCTGGTTTGGTAAAATGTCCATCTTGTAACCAGTCAATGTATGGAGTGCCGAACCGCAAAAAGAAACCAGATGGCACATATTATAAAATTTCCTATGCCTATAAGTGCCGACAGACACGAAACACCAACGGTGTGCCGTGTTCGTGTGCTAAACAATATAACTGCAAAGAACTGGATGAAGAATTTATCAATGCTATCAAACTTTGCTTATTGACACCTGATATTATAGATGCGGTTTTAGAAAAGATAAACAAAGAATTTGATATGAGTGAACTCGATAATAAACTCAAAGAGTTGACCGCAAGACACAGAGAACTTTTACTTATACAGAAAAAATACGAACAAGCACAACGGAGCATAGATATTAACGATAAACACTATGACCGTAAATTTGAAAACTATTCACGGCAGTTAGAGGAAATCTATGAGCAATTGGATGAAATAGATGCACTTATCTTTGCTACGGAAATGAAAATCAACAATGCAACTGCAACCAAAAAAAGCAAGGAAGATGCCGTTAATCTCATAATGGCATTTGGTATGGACTTTGAAACTCTTTCACCACTTGCACAGAAACAGTTTGCGAATATGCTTGTCGATAGCATTGAGATTTTCCCAACAAAACGAGAAATGGGATACCTCAAAGCGATACATTTCAAAATCCCTGTTCTTCGTGATTACGGCGATTTTACCGATGTAATGACCATCTGGGATTATTACCCCGATATTTTGGATGAAGAAGGCAATTTCAATGGTTATAGTCCAGAGGATGACTTACCAGATAGAGATATGCTCAAAGAAAAAGCGGATGAAGATGGTAACATCCCTGTCGTTGAAGAATACGGCGAAGAAGAAAAACTCCGTCTGTTACAGTTGCGGTTGGCAAGAATAAACCTTTTACGAAAAGAACAAAACCTCCCCGAAATGACCGTTGAGGAGTTCTTGGAAAATTGCCGACCTAAAAAAATTACAGACGAAACGGTAGCACTTATAAGCAAAAAATAAAATCTTAAATCCCATCATCTAAAAGTATGATGGGATTATATTTTTTTACCACTTTACATATTTATATATATGTAGGGGGTAAAAAGATGAAAATTTTAAAAATTATATTAGCGCTAACACTTAGTGTTTTGTTGCTTTGCGAAAGCGTTTGCGCGGTTACCGTATCAAGCGAATGTGACATTAGCGACGTTGCTGTACCTATCGATTCTACCGTAACCGATGCGGCTATTGGTACGCAACTTGATATAAAAGCAAAGTCGGCAATACTTATGGAGGTAAACACCGGTAAAATTCTTTACGAAATGAACGCCGACGAACAACTGCCACCTGCATCTATTACAAAAATAATGTCGCTACTACTTGTTATGGAAGCGATAGATAGCGGCAAAATGTCGGTAGAAGACGTAATATCGGCGAGCGAGCACGCGTGTAGTATGGGCGGCTCGCAAATATGGCTTGAACCGGGAGAGGCAATGACGGTAGATGAATTGCTAAAAGCGGCGGTAATTGCCTCGGCTAATGATGCGACTGTCGCGCTTGGCGAACAAATCGCAGGTAGCGAAGAGGGTTTTGTCGCTATAATGAACGCCAAAGCCGCAGAACTCGGTATGACCAACACCACTTTTAAAAACGCAACGGGACTTGATGCCGAGGGGCATATATCGTCGGCGCACGACGTAGCGATTATGTCTGCCGAACTTATAAAACACGATCTTATTAAAAACTATTCAACAGTTTGGATGGACACCCTCCGCGACGGCGAGAGCGAACTTGTAAACACAAATAAACTCGTTCGTTTTTACGAGGGCACAACAGGTCTTAAAACGGGTACAACTTCGGGAGCAGGGTATTGTCTTTCGGCGACTGCCGAGCGCGACGGTTTGGAACTTGTTGCCGTTATAATGTCGGGCGACACATCGCAAGATAGATTTAACGGCGCAAAAAAACTGCTTGATTACGGTTTTGCCAACTACGCTTACAGCGACGTTGCTCCCGAACTTAATGATATAAGTGAAATCCAAGTAAAAAGCGGGGTGCAACAAAAGATAAAAATACAGGCAAATGATAATTTTAGCATCTTACTCAAAAAAAGCGAGGTTGCAGACGTAACTCAAAAGGTAAATTTGCCCCAAAATGTGACTGCTCCCATTAAACAGGGCGACGTTTTAGGCACGGTTGATTTTTATTCGGGCGACAAACAAATAGGTTCGGTTGATATAACCGCCGCCGAAAATGTTAATAAGATGAGTTTTTTAACCGCTTTTTTGTGGATATTACACGGATTAATCCAATAAAATCAAAATTTTTTGTGAAAAATTGTGTAAATTGCTTGCAAATCAGTAAAAAATAATGTAAAATGAATTAAACACAATAGGAATAGTATCCCTATTGTTATAAAATAGACAGAGGGTTGTTAAAATGTCACTTAGTTTTAGTAGCGCATACGCTAAAGACTTTATTCGTGAAAACGATATAAAAGGTCTTGTCGGTCAGGTTGCTGACGCCCATAAAACCGTTAACGAAAAAAGCGGTTTAGGTAATGACTTTTTAGGTTGGGTAGACCTACCGTACAATTATGACAAAGAAGAGTTTGCTCGTATTAAAGCGGCAGCTAAAAAGATTCAGTCCGACACAGACGTTCTTATAGTTATAGGTATAGGCGGTTCATATCTTGGCGCTCGCGCGGCAATCGAGTTCTTAAAAGGACCTTATTACAATACAATAAGACAGGGCGTTCCCGAAGTTTACTTTTCGGGCAACAGCATTAGCGGTTCAAACCTTGCAGACCTGCTTAAAATTTGCGAGGGCAAACGCGTTTCGGTAAACATCATTTCAAAATCAGGTACCACTACCGAACCTGCAGTTGCTTTCCGTGTGTTCCGTAAACTACTTGAAGAGCGTTACGGTGAAGAGGAAGCGGCAAAACGTATCTATTGCACCACCGACAAAGCTCGCGGCACACTTAAGGCATTAGCTGACGAAAAGGGTTACGAGTGCTTTGTAGTGCCTGATGACGTAGGCGGTAGATTTTCGGTTCTTACAGCCGTTGGTCTTTTGCCAATCGCGGCAGCAGGTTGCGATATCGACGCTCTTATGTTGGGCGCTCAAAAAGCCGCTACCGATTATAACGTAGAAGATATCGACAACAATCCTTGCTATCAGTACGCGGCGCTTCGTAACGCGTTTTATCGCAAGGGTAAGTCGATTGAATTGCTTGTTTCTTACGAACCTCGCTTTACAATGATGGCAGAGTGGTTTAAGCAGTTGTTTGGCGAAAGCGAAGGTAAAGATAATAAGGGGCTCTTCCCGGCATCCGTTACCTTCTCGACCGACCTTCATTCAATGGGTCAGTTCGTTCAAGACGGCGCGCGACTAATGTTTGAAACGGTTGTAACAATCGGCGATAACGGAAGCGACGTTGTTATAGAAAAAGAAGATAACGACGGCGACGGTCTTAATTTCCTCGCAGGTAAGACAATGTCCTACGTTAACGAAAAAGCGTTCCAAGGCACAGTGCTTGCCCACACCGACGGCGGTGTGCCTAACCTTGTAATTTCGGTAGACAAAGCCGACGAAGAAAACCTTGGTCGTCTTATCTACTTCTTTGAAAAAGCATGCGCAATTTCGGGTTACATGCTCGGTGTTAATCCGTTTGACCAACCTGGCGTTGAAAGTTATAAAAAGAATATGTTCGCGCTTCTTGGCAAACCGGGTTACGAGGATATGAAAGCCGAACTTGAGGCAAGACTTTCAAAATAAAGTAAAATAACCGTGTACGCACGGTAAATATAAAGGAGTTGTTTATTATGATTAAACTTATTATCGGAAAAAAAGGCGCAGGCAAAACTAAACGTTTGGTAGAGCTTGTAAACAATGCTGCTGAAACCAGTCTTGGTAACGTTGTATGTATAGAAAAGGGCGGCACACTTACATTTTCCGTTAGCCATAAAGCTCGTTTGATTTATGCAGATGATTTCTCAATCTGTGGTTATGATGAATACTATGGTCTTTTGGCAGGTGTTAAGGCAGGCAACAACGATATTACCCATATCTTTGGCGACGCTACACTCCGCATCGGTTCACGTGACTACGGCGAACTTGCAGCATTCCTCAAACGCCTTGCAAAGATTGAAGACGTAGAATTTGTATTCACAATTTCTTGCGACGAGTCAGAACTTCCTGCAGATGTTTTCGAAGTTGCTGAAAAAATCTAATTTAAATTAAAAACATAAAACTCCAAGGTTATTTGCCTTGGAGTTTTCTTTTGTATGAATATGTAATATCGGCGACCTCGTTGGTCAGCAACAGTAGCGCGGTTATGTTAGGTAGCGCCATAATTCCGTTAAGTATTTCGGCAACAACCCATACTGCATCGGTGCGAAAAACGGCGGCAGGTATCATTGCGAATATAAATATAAACAAAAAAGGTTTTCGGGCATTTTGCCCTAACAAAAAAACTATAAACTTTGTGCCGTATAGTCCCCAACCAATAGTTGATGAAAATGCAAAAAAACAAACAAGAGGGCAAAAGATAAAAATTATATTTCTCCCATAAACGTTACCAAGTGACAAAAACGTAAGATTTGCATTATCGACGCCGTAGGTTATATCGCCCACACAAAGTATCGTAATGGCAGTAAGGGTACAAACCACGATAGTATCGATA
>JAFYQN010000057.1 GCA_017559885.1 Clostridia bacterium | reverse complement strand
AACACCAAGCAAAGCGGTCTTTTAATTATTTTTATTAACTTTTGTCTTTTACATTTGCGCCATATCCAAAGCCATAAACGTTCAAGCGGACGAAGCAACAAGTTTACAATATACGCCGTACAAAAACCGATAATAAATGGTGAAAACAAGTCAACTGCACCACTTAATATATCCCCTATCTTTTGTGGTTGCGTAACCGTTGTATAGGCGATGGCAATTACAAGCGTTATTAAAAATACGTATTTAAAAAGTCTTTTGGTAACGGGGACCGAAAAACGTATTTTTTCTCGATTGGTATCAGGTGTTTTTTTATCCTTCATTTTTAATCCTTTTCTTCTTGCTGTTCTTCTTCAGACATGTCTTGTTTTTCAACCTTAATGGTTGCGGCGCGATGAGAATCTACTTCGGTAACGGTAACGACCAAATTTTCAAACGTAAAGGTGTCGTTAACATCGGGTATATTGCCTATTTGCTCGGCAACCCAACCGCCAACCGATACGCTGTCGGATTCAACCTCGATATCAAACTCTTCACAAAAGTCGTCAAGATTCATATTGCAGTCAATTACGAAGTTGTTTTCGTCAAGTTCTTTAAATTCTTCAACGACTTCGTCATGCTCATCCCAAATATCGCCAACAAGTTGTTCGAGTATGTCTTCCATTGTAACAATACCCAAAGTACCGCCGTATTCATCAACAACAACGGCAATGTGAGATTTTTCTTTTTGCAACTTTTTAAGTAGGTCGTCTGCCATTTCTGACTGATGCACAAACAAAACGGGTGAAATAATATCTTTTATCGCGTCGGTTGTAACACCGGAACCCACGTAAAAGTCTTTTTGATGTATTACACCTACGATGTTATCGATATTATCCTCGTAAATAGGGATACGTGAAAAACGGGTACGTGTAAAGGTTTGCGCGATTTCGCTCTTTTTAGAGTCAATAGGCAACGCCTCTAAATCTACGCGGTGGGTAAGTATATCCTCTGCTTTAAGGTCAGAAAACTCAATAGCGTTTCTAAGCAAATCGCCCTCATCGGTATCAATATCGCCCTCTTGTTCGGCCTCTTCAACCATCATAAGAAGTTCTTCTTGCGCCAAGTTATCGTCCTCTTCAACCTTGAGTATCAAGCTAATAATATTTTTCCATAAAGAGAATATGAGATTTATTGGCATAAGTATCCATATGAGCAAACGGATAAAGGGCGCCGAAAACATAGCAAACTTTTCTGGGAAATCGTTAGCGATACTCTTTGGCGTAATCTCGCCAAAGATAAGCACGGCAACGGTTATCACAAGCGTTGACACTGCGGCTGCCTTATCTGCCCAAGAGGTGTTTTTGAACACTTCTACAAAAAGCAAGGTGCCCATAGATGCCAAAAGTATATTAACGATGTTGTTACCTATAAGTATAGTCGATATCAATCGGTCGTATTTGTCGGCAAGCTTTGATGCCAACTCCGCTCTTTTGTTGCCCTTTTCAGCCAATGCGCGAAGTCGTGTTTTGTTAGCGCATGAAAAGGCCGTTTCGGTGGCAGAAAAATACGCCGAGCCGATAAGGCATATGACCATTATAATAATATAAGTTTCCATTTTAAATTTTATCTCCTTTTAATAGCACACAAAGTAATAAGAAAACTACAAAAGCATCAACTTAAAACTCTTTTTAGACGCAAAAAGGCATACCTCTGCCTGTTGTCAAGCATAGG
Organism: Clostridia bacterium; assembly: GCA_017559885.1. Classification (GTDB taxonomy): domain Bacteria; phylum Bacillota; class Clostridia; order Oscillospirales; family Acutalibacteraceae; genus UBA737. The sequence goes on along the minus strand of JAFYQN010000057.1, from coordinate 3,812 downwards.
TACGCCATCATATATGTTTTTTATGTTATTAGTATCGCCGTTATCGTCGCTACTGTCGCTACTGTCCATTTAGACAATAACCCTCCTAAAAATGTATTTTAAATCAGCAAGACATATTATATCAAACACATATCATTAAGTCAAGTACTATTTAAAGTATACTCTCGCAGTCGTATCGCCAAGGTGTTGTATATACAATGCCTCGCTCCTTTCCGTCCATCCATGCGCGATAGGTACGCTCTATATTTGACCATTCGTCAAGGCGCGAAATATTATGCGCGCGAAGATCGGTGAAAAATGCGTTGATTTTTTCGGCATTGTAATTACCAAGCAAAACCTCATTCCAGAAAATGTCGGCAAAGCGGATAGACAAACGCGCCTTTTGCACGCGAGCTAAACGAATTCCGTCGCCCGATACTGTCGCTTCGGCTTTATCGAACAATTGGTTATATTTTTTAAGCCACTCATCTTCAAGATATGGAGGGCGCTTTGTATCTTGTATATAAAGGTGATAATTTTCTCTTTCGACAAAGTCGCACAACATATTAAGATATTCGTCTAAATATGGTGCCGCTTGTCCGTAATAGTAATCCATAAATTCTTTGCGGTGGGCGTCTATATCGCAATCGGGATTCCACAAAAGTTTTGAAATTAAATAAGTGCGCAGTTCATTAAAATCTACACCGCCGTTTTGGGCGCAGTTTGCCTCTTCAAAAACGCCTTTAACGTTATATTTTGCCATTGTTTGTAAATTGGGTTTTAGGACGCGCCAATTTGCAAACGGCATTGGGTAAAGTGGGAAGTTTGAGGTATAATCCCATACGTAAAGTCGCTCACAAACCTTGCTCCACTCTATAAGGTCTTCTATAAACAAACTTGTTTTTCCGTTTGGATGCTTAACCGCGCGAGAACGGTCGTCACATTTATCAAAGGGATGAGCAAAACAGGTAGAACTTGCGCAAAGTCGCACGCAAACATTGTGTCTTGTTTGCGTTTTCTTTGAAGCAGGTCTTGTGTAATGGTATGCCAAAATGTCAAACGTAACATCAGGAAACTCGGGTTCCAAAATTTCGGCAACTCGGTTTACAAGTTTTATAAGCGTACCAACGGGCGAGCCCTCTTCAGCGTCGGATTTAAGACAATTTTCGCACTGACAACTATAAGGATTATCGTTTTGTGAAATAGAAAGTATTTTTCTATCGGGGTTTTCTTTTAAAATTTTTCTCGCATTATCTACGATAATGTCAATAATATCAGGATTTGTAAGGCACAACTGCCAATGGTCGTCTTTTATCGATTGACGACGACCATTATAAAACGAAAAATATTCTGGGTGAGCATCGCGATATTCGTGGTGCGGCACAAGTCGCGCAAAGCTGTGCGCGCCCAACGCATACTTAATGCTACCGCCTAAAAAGTCCGGAATATCATTCCATCTGCCATTGATACGACACTGTGTTGCAAATTTAGAATATCGTTTTATACTACAGTAATCGGTATCGCGAAATTCAAACACAGGTTTTTCTCGCTTGTTTATATCCCCTATTTCAAGTTTTGTAAGTGTAGGTATTTTTTCACAGGTCGGCGTAAAAAAGCGACAACCGATTATTTCAAGCAATTCATATCCACCGTATATTATACCGCGTTTGCCACCGCGGATATATATAGCGTTTTGTTTTGTTGTGATAGAAAACTCATCATCGGTATAGCTCTTATCAAAATCAAGATAAATGCCGCTTTTTTCATCATTTTCATCAACAGCTACATCAAACGGCGCTATGGTAATTCTAGCAAGATAATATCTCAGTTGCGTTGCAATAAACCACACCTGAGAATCGTGATTTTCAAAATCCTTTTCCGATACAAAAATCGGGCCAAAAGGAACTCGGTTTTCTGCTAAAATCATAAAAACACCTCAAATCAAATTTGTAATTTAATTATAATATATAGTTTTTGATTTGTAAACTGTATTTAACTAAAAACGGCGTACCTATGCCACATTGAGAACACAGGTACGCCATTGTATATTTTAAATTGTTAGTATAACCACCCAAGAAAATGTTAAGCCGATAATTTAAAGCAAACTTTCGCTCTGATAACGGTAGGGTTTGTGAACATACACACCACGGTTCCATCCTTTAACCCAACCGTAATATGTGCCTTCTATATTGCACCACTCATCCATTCTTGAAACGTTATGCGCGCGAAGATCGGTAAAAAATTGATTGACTTTTTCGGTTTCAAAACGTTCGTTTATGATTTCATTCCAATAAACATCTGCAAATCGCACAGACAAACGCGCCTTTTGCACGCGAGCCAATCTAACACCGTCGCCTGCTACCGCTGCTTCGGCTTTGTCAAACAAATCGTTGTATTTTTCAAGCCATTCATTTTCTAAATATCCGGGGCGATGAATCTCCTGAATATAAAGGTGATAGTTTTCACGCTCTACATAATCGCTTTGCATATTAAGGTATTCATCTAAATATGGCGCCGCATCACCATAAAAATATTCCATAAACTCTTGGCGGTGAGCGTCTATATCACAATATGGATTCCACATCAATTTACAAAGCAAATAGTTGCGCAACTCGTTAAAATCAGTGCCTCCGTTTTCGGCTCGATTCGCTTCCTCAAACACGCCCTTCACGTTATGTTGTGTTAGGGTTTGTAGGTTAGGTTGTAACACTCTCCAATTTGGAAAAGGCATTAAATACAGCGGAAAATTTGAGGTGTAATCCCAAACGTAAAGTCGATCACAAATCTTGCTCCATTCTTTAAGGTCCTCAATAAACACCGTTGCAGTACCATCAGAACGCGGTGTTGCGTGCGAGCGGTCGGTGCAATTTTCAAACGAGTGGGCATAACACGTACGGCTTGCGCACAATCGCACGCAAACGTTGTGACGCACCTTGGTTAGATGCGAAGCAGGTCGTGAATAACTGTAGGCCAAAAGGTCAAACATAACGTCCGGAAATTCCGGCTCAAGTATTTCGGCAATTTTGTTTACAAAACGTATTATTGCGCCAACAGAAGAGCCCTCTTCTTCATTGATTTTTTGACACTCTTCGCACTGACACTGGTTCAAATTATCGTTCTGAGAAATCGAAACTATTTTTTTGTCGGGTTTTTCTTTCAAAATTTTTCGTATGTTCTGAACGGCAATATCTATAATATCTGGATTTGAAAGACAAAGTTGCCATTCTACATGATCGCCTGCGTCGCGCTTGCCATCAACCAACGCATAATATTCGGGGTGAGCCGCAAAATGCTCTTCGGGAGGCACCAAAATACCAAAACTATGCGCAAAAAGCGCGTAGGAAATATTTCCCCCTAAAAATTCAGGCAATTTATTGCTGGAACCATTCACACGACACATAGTAGCATATTTATAGGTGCGTTTCGTCGTATTATGATAATCTGTTTCACGATATTCAAAAACGGGTTTTTCATGTTTGTCAATATCTGAAAGTTCAAGATTTATTATGTTTGGTATTTTTTCACACTCCGGTGTAAAAAAGCGGCAACCTAAAGATTCAAGCAGTTCATAACCGCCATAAATCACACCGCGCTTACCGCCCTTTATATAAAGTTTATCATCCTGCGTTTTGAGGGAAAATTCATCATCAGAATATGATTTATCAATGCTTATGTATATACCACAATCCTCGCCATTTACCATAATTTCAAACGGTGCGGTTGTGATTCGGCTAAGATAATAACGCAGTTGTGTTGCAATAAACCATACTTGAGAATCTTGGTTTTCAAAGTCTTTTTCCGATACAAAAATCGAGCCAAAAGGCACACGGTTT
>JAFYQN010000056.1 GCA_017559885.1 Clostridia bacterium | reverse complement strand
TCACTTGTAGATATGGGTGGCAGACTTCGTCTTATTTGTCAAGATATTATTTGTGTTAAACCTATTATGCCAATGCCAAATTTACCCGTAGCGCGTGTTATGTGGCAACCGCTTCCAAACCTTGCTACAGGAATTGAATGTTGGATTACCGCAGGCGGAGCGCATCATACCGTGCTTTCTTACGATGTGACCGCAGACCAAATGAAAGACTGGGCTCGTATGATGGACATTGAGTTTGTACATATTACCAAGGATACAACCGTAGATTCTTTGGAAAAAGAACTATTTTTAAACGACCTTGCTTGGAAACTTAAATGAGGTATTTGATATGTTAGAACAATTAAAACAAAAAGTGTTAAAAGCAAATCTTGATTTAGTAAAACATAACCTTGTTACTTTTACTTGGGGTAATGTGTCGGGTATTGACTGCGATAGAGGTCTTGTTGTTATTAAACCAAGCGGTGTTGATTACGACACTATGACTGCCGACGATATGGTTGTAATAGACCTTGAGGGTAACGTTGTAGAGGGTAAGTGGAAACCATCGTCTGATACACCAACCCACCTTGTTTTGTATAAAGCGTTTCAAAACATTGGTGGCATAGTACATACTCATTCGCGCCATGCGACCTCTTGGGCACAAGCAGGTAGAGATATTACTGCCTATGGCACCACACACGCCGATTATTTTTACGGCAATATTCCTTGTACCCGCAAGATGACACCCGAGGAAATCGGCGGCGAGTATGAAAAAGAAACAGGCAACGTGATTGTAGAAACATTTTGTGGCAAATCACCTGACCAAATTCCTGCAGTGCTTGTTAATTCACACGGTCCTTTTGCTTGGGGTAGTGACCCCGATAATGCAGTACACAATGCTGTTGTACTTGAAGAATTGGCGTTTATGGCATATCAAACCGAAGCGTTGAATCAAAACGTTGCACCTATGCAACAAGAGCTTTTAGATAAGCATTTCTTACGTAAACACGGCAAAAATGCTTATTACGGACAAAAGTAAATGAACACCATACCAAAATATTATAAAACTAATTTACAAGACATTGAAAATACAATAAAGTCTGTTAAAAAGGCGAACGTAACCACCCTATGTAATTCGGCAGGTGGCAGACCTGTTTATATGCTTTGCTACGGTGAGCAAAATAAGTTTTGCCGTACTGCAAATTTATCTTCGGCTTTAGGCGGTAAAGATAAGAGTTGTTTTGTCAATAAATCACAACCCGATTATAAACCCACGCTTTTGCTTGTGGGTTGTATTCACGGTGGTGAATTTGAGGGTACGGCGGCGTTGCTTAACCTTGTAAATATACTTGAAACGGGTTGCGATTTTGCAGGAAATAGTTTTGCCGATTTAAAAGATTTGACCGATAAAATCAACCTGCTTATTATTTCGTGTCTTAATCCCGACGGTCGCTCACACGTGCCTTTTGACAGTTTTGTGGGTAAAACCTTTTATGATTTGCGTATGTTTAATCAAGGCACTTGGAAAGACGGAACCCTTTGCGGTTGGCCCGAGTGCAAAAAAATACACCCAATAAAAGATTACGTTGATTATCTTGGCGGTTACTTTAACGATGACGGCGTAAATTTAATGCACGATGATTTCTTTGGTAAAAAGGCGAGTGAAACTCAGGCGTTGTTTGATGTTTGCGAACAATACGTTCCCGATTTTACAGTGCTACTACATGGCGGCTCTAATTGCAAAAATCATATAATTGGTCCTGCGTACGCGCCGCTTGAAATTAAGCAAAGGGTTGCCGATTTTGAGCAATTTCTAAAACTTAATTGCGAGGCAGAGGGACTCTCTCTTTACACACCAAACGTTAATTTTGACTATGGCGAGAGCAAAAATCCGCCTGTATCTTTTAATTTGCCGTCAGCACTTACGCAATTATGCGGTGAGCCGTGTGTGACCTACGAGTGTAACCAAGGTTTAACCGATGCCCCGGGTGAAAAAGGGTATAGTTACAGTGAAATTTATAAGCATCATTTTTGTTTGTTTAAATCACTTATAGAATTTTTGGAGCATAAAAATGAAAAAAATTAAAATAACCGTTATGCGCAAAGCACGATATGACGATTTAATTGAGAAGTATGAAAACCCCATTGAACACGCCTGTGACTTACAAGAAGGTCAGGTTTTTATATGCGAAGGATGGCAAAAGCCCGATGGGTTTTGCGATAGTGCGTGGGAGAGTGTATCGCCATTTGTAATGACCCTTGCCTATGGTGGCGAGAACTTTTATGACGGATGGATGAAGAACCCGAAATCCGCAATGATTTCTTGCAATGACGGTTTCCGTCCCGTAAGTTTTTTAATTGAGGTTGTTGAATAAACAAATTTTCATAAAAAATAGCCCATAGACTATGGGTTATTTTTTTATCCGTTGCAAATACTAACTAAAAAAGTGAGGTTTTTGTAATGGCAAAAAGAGTAGGGAAACGAACAATTTTTTTAGAGCGTAAACCGTATATTATCGGTTACGGTTCGGTTGTTGGTAAAAAGGAATACGAGGGACCATTAGGTCACGAGTTTGACGCGCACGATGACGATAGTCGCTTTGGTGAAGACAGTTATGAAAAGGCAGAAAGTTTATTACAAAAAATTGCCTTTGAAACGGCAATGCGCAAAGCAGATGTTAACGAAAACGACGTAAAAATGATTTTTGCAGGCGACCTCTTAAATCAATGCATCGGCTCATATTTTGGACTCAGGTCAATGGGCATACCACTTGTGGGTCTTTATGGCGCGTGTTCTACAATGACGCTCGGTTTATCTCTCGCGTCAATTATGGTAGATAGCGGCGCGGCAGACATTGCCGCCGCAGTAACCTCGTCACACTTTTGTTCTGCCGAACGACAATACCGCTTTCCGCTTGAGTACGGCGCCGTGCGCCCCCAAACTGCGCAGTGGACTGTAACCGGCTCGGGAGCTACGATTTTATCAAGCAAAAAGCAAGAGGGTAAACCCTATATAAACGCCGTTTGCTTTGGCGAAATAGAGGATTTAGGCATTACCGACACCAACAATATGGGCGCGGCAATGGCACCCTCTGCCGCCTCTACTATAAAGCATTTTTTAGACGATACCAATACCACCTTGCGCGATTACGACTTGGTAATTACGGGTGACTTAGGTAAAGTGGGTAGTGATTTACTTTACGAGTTATTGGAGGATGAGGGTGTAGATATCCGATGCCGTCATACCGATTGTGGAATGATAATATTTGACCGTAAAAAACAAGACGTGCACTCGGGTGGTTCGGGTTGCGGTTGTAGCGCGGCTGTGCTTAATTCGTTTGTAATACACCGTTTTGAATCGGGAGATTTTAAAAACATTTTATTTATGTCAACAGGCGCGCTTATGTCACCGACGTCATCGCTTCAAGGCGAAACAATACCCGGTATTTCACACTTGATAAACATTAAAATATAAAAAAATTGACATTTATATTTTAAAGTATTATAATTGTTAAAAAATAACCCTATCTAAAAGATGGGGTTTTTATACTTAAAAAGGAGGTTGTATTATGGATGAAAAATTACTCCATCTTGAAGAAGAAATATTTGAACTCATAGAAAACCGAAGATTTGTTCAACTTAAAGAAGTTCTTTCTGAAATGCAACCTGCCGATATTGCCGAGATTTTTGAAGAGGCAAAGGATAAAGAAATACCCGTTTTATTCCGTATTTTACCAAAAGAACTTGCGGCAGAGGTATTTGTCGAATTTGATAGCGACAAGCAAGAGATTCTTCTAAATGCGTTTAGCGATAACGAGCTTAGAGAAATTTTGGACGAACTGTTTATGGATGATGCTGCGGCAATTGTTGACGAAATGCCCGCCACCGTTGCAAAACGTATGCTTAAAAATGCCGATGCAAACACCAGACGAATGATCAATCAATTACTTGCTTACCCAGAAGATAGCGCAGGTAGTATTATGACTACTGAGTATATCGATCTCAAGCGTACGATGACTGTTGATGAAGCGCTTGAAAGGATAAGAAAGATTGGTTTCGAGACCGAAACAATTTATACCTGTTACGTTATTGGTAGTCGTCGCAAGTTGTTTGGTACGATTTCGCTTCGCGATTTGTTGCTTAATAGCAAGGATGCTGTTGTTGGCGATTTGATGGATGAAAACATTGTTTCTGCGCATACTCTCGACGACAAAGAAGAAGTTGCGGCAATGTTTGACCGTTACGATATGTTGGCGCTTCCCGTAGTTGATAAAGAGGGTAGACTTGTTGGTATCGTTACGGTTGACGACGCTATCGACGTTATTCAAGAAGAGGCATCCGAAGATATTGAACTTATGGCGGCTATTTTGCCAAGTGAAAAAACATATCTTAAAACAGGTGTTTTTGAAACCTTTAAATCACGTATACCTTGGCTTTTGTTCCTTATGATTTCCGCCACGTTTACGGGCGCAATAATCTCAAGTTTTGAGGCAAGACTTGCGCAGTGTATTGCGCTTGTAGCATTTATTCCAATGCTTATGGGCACGGGTGGTAACGCAGGCAGTCAAACTTCGGTTTCGGTAATACGCGCGCTATCGCTCGGAGATATTGAGTTTAAAGATATTTTGCGCGTTATCTGGAAAGAATTACGCGTTGCGTTAATAATTGGCATTGTGCTTGGCGCTATTAATTTTATAAAACTATATCTTATAGATTATCTATGGTTGCATACCTTTGATAGCGGCGTTGAACTTGCCCAAATGGCAACTATATGTATTACGCTTATTTTTGTTATTATTGTTGCAAAGACTCTTGGCGCTGTACTGCCGATAGTTGCTAAAAAGTTTGGTCTTGACCCCGCGGTTATGGCAAGTCCGTTGGTTACTACAATACTTGATGCGGTATCACTTTTAATTTATTTTGGTATCGCGGCAGTTTTGGTTTTAAGTTAAAAAAATAACCTCTTTGTGAATTCACAAAGAGGTTTATTTTTTATTGCTTTGTAACGATTTTATAAATTGCAATTTTTTTAACTTCGCTTATAGGAATTATAGCGAGTGATAAAATTAAACTTAAAGTAAATTGCCAAAATCTTAAAGCGGTTAATCCAAACAATGCGCCTGCAGGTGTAACTACCAAGAATATTGAAATAAACAATACCAAAACTGAAGAGAAATTCATAAATTTGTTTGACTTAAAATCAGCTTTAAGCAGTGATTGTTGGGTTTTCATATTGTATGAATGGAAAATTTGTATCATTGAAAGTGTGGCAAAAGCCATTGTTGTACCAGCTGTACTGCCACCTATTAAAAACGCTACAAGTGTTAAAAAAGCAATAACCATCGCATCGCTCGCGATGTTTAAAAGCGCGTTGCGACTAAAAAGATGACCTGTAAGCGTAAGCGGTTTTTTGTGCATAACGTTGGGTTCTGATTTTTCGATTGTAAGTGAAATTACAGAGGTGCAGTCGGTAAGCAAATTTATCCATAACAACTGTACTGCAACAAGTGGGGGGATATCAAAGACAAGTCCAAACACAAGCATACCCAAGTATGCGCCAATTTCACCAAAATTGCAAGCAAGCAAATAAGAAACCGATTTTTTAACGTTATCAAAAAGCGCTCGACTTTCGCGTATGGCGTTAACTATTGTCATAAACTTTTTGCTTTTAACAATAACGTCGGCGTTGCCCTTTGCAACGTCGGTACCATATTGACCTACCGAGCAACCAATATCTGCGGTGGCAAGAGCGTCGGCATCTTCAAAACCGTTGCCTGTAACTGCAACGACTTTACCGTTTCGCTGCCACGCTTTGATTATTCTTATTTTATCAGTTGGAGTTATACGAGCAAATACGGTGTACTTTTCGATGTTGTAGGTTAATTCCTCATCAGAAAGTTTATCAAGTTCGGTACCGGTTATTGCTTGTGAATCATCGGTTAAAATACCGATTCTACGAGCAATTGCCTTAGCGGTTAAAATGTTATCACCGGTAATCATTATGGTGCGAATACCTGCTATGTTACAGGTGTTAACGGCTTCGACCGTATCCGATTGGGGTGGATCGCTAAGACATAACAAACCAACAAAAGTAAGTTCGTTTTCTATCGTTTCAGGGTCGGGACTTGAAGGAATTTCAGCGAGCGGTTTTACCGCGATACATAAAATACGATATGATTTTTCAGCCAGTGTATTGCACAGTTCCAAAACTTTATCCTTTTCGGCAATGTTGCATTTTGGAACAAGCATTTCGGGCGCGCCCTTAACGATTGCTACGGGTTTGCCACTTATCATATTAATACTGGTCATAGTCTTGCGAACACTATCAAAAGGAATCGAAGAAAGGCGAGGAAATAGGTTGCCAACTTCTTCTCTAGAGAGGGAAAAATGCTTTTCGCAAGCTCGTTCAATTGCGGCCTCGGTAGAGTCGTTCTGAAGCATTGAACATGCAACTGCAAGTTGTAAAACGCCTGCAGATTTGTCTGAAAGGATATCTTCGCCAACTTCGGTTAACTGGTCACCATCAAAAATACAACTAAGTTGCATATTATCTTTGGTTAAAATACCTGTTTTGTCAACGCATATAACCTCGGTTTTACCAAGCATTTCAAGCGCTTTGGTGTTTTTGATAATAATGTTATCATCAATCATACGTTTAATACCCAAAGCGATAACTATGGTGCACATAGCAGGCAAACTTTCGGGCATTGCGCTTATACCAAGCGCTACTGCATTTGTAAGAATATTGAGTGTAACGACGCCATAGTTGTCAGAATTGATATTACCAATCATACCGATAAAGAATGCTATGATACAAAAAACAAGCACGGTAATATTTATAACCTTGCCGCTTTCCGAAAGAGTTTCGGCTATGGGTAGAGGTTCGGCATTGATTTGATTGCTTATATCAACCTGTTTCCCTATTTCGGTATTAAGACCTGTTTCTACAACAATAGCTTTTGCGCTACCGTGAACAACACTGCAACCTGCAAATACCATATTTTTGCGTTCGGTTATGCTTGTTATATCTTCATAAGTGATATCGGCAATTTTTTCTACCGGTATGGTATCGCCTGACAAAACCGCCTCGTTACATCTGAAGGCATCAGACTCAATAATGCGGGCATCGGCTGTGATATAGTCACCTTCATTAAGAAGTAGTATATCGCCGGGAACCAACATATCAGAGGGTATTTGTTTTTCGCCACCGTCACGGATAACGGTTACTATTGGGTTTGAAGCGTTTTGGATATCATCGAGTGCCTCATCGCATTTGCGAAGATGCAACGCGCTTATTAGAGCATTTAAAAATACGATTGCGACAACAAGTAGCGGAAAATAAAAGGTGCTTTGGGGTGAGATGATTCCAACAATAAATGATGCCGCTGAAATTGCCATTAAAAGATAAACAACCTTGCTTTTTAATTGGGTCAATAAAAGTGAAAACAAACTTTTTTTCTTGACGGTCGAGGTTGTATTTTTGCCATACATCTCAAGTCGTTCAAGCGCAACTGCATTTGCAAGACCATTTTCTTTTGTAACCGAGAGTTGCCTTAGCACTTCATTTGATTCTGAACTGTGCCAAATCATTTTATCACTCCGTATTTAAAGATTTGAAAAAGAGATAAGTCGTTATAATAATTATTAATTTTGGAAATATTTTATATTTCTATTCTCATCAATCATTGTAGATTGGGAATTTTGCGCAAAGCTCTTGCACTTCGGCAGTAATTCGTTCTTTGTTGGCATCAAAGTCAGTAATAATATCTTTAATCCAATTAGCGATAAGAAGCATTTCGTTTTCTTTAAATCCACGCGCTGTTACCGCAGGGGTACCAATACGTAAACCACTTGTTACAAACGGGCTGTTGGGGTCGTTTGGTATGGTGTTTTTATTAGCGGTAATGTGAACCTCGTCAAGACGATGTTCAAGTTCTTTACCTGTGATACCAAAATTGGTAAGTTTTAAAAGCATAAGATGATTATCAGTACCGTCCGACACAAGTTCAACACCGTTTTTCTTAAGCGCGTCTGATAGTACTGCGGCATTTTTAACAATTTGTGTTTGATATTCTTTAAATTCGTCGGTGAGTGCCTCGCCAAGCGCTACTGCTTTTGCGGCAATAATGTGCATAAGTGGACCGCCTTGAGTGACGGGGAACACTGCTTTATCAATTTGCTTTGCGAGTTCTTCACGGCACAAAATCATACCGCCACGTGGACCACGGAGGGTTTTGTGTGTTGTGGTAGTTACAACGTCAGCATAAGGAACAGGGGATGGATGAAGACCAGCTGCTACAAGACCTGCAATGTGCGCCATATCCACCATTAAGTATGCGCCAACTTCATCAGCGATTTCACGGAATTTTTTAAAGTCGATTGTTCTTGAGTATGCGCTTGCGCCTGCAAGAATCATTTTTGGTTTGCATTCGAGCGCTAATTTGCGAACGTTTTCGTAGTCAATAGTTTCGGTGTCATCAGAAACGCCATAGGGAACAATGTTAAAATATTTACCCGAAATATTAACAGGTGAACCATGAGAAAGGTGACCACCTTGTTGAAGATTCATACCCATTACGGTATCGCCCGGCTCTAAAAGTGCAAAAAATACTGCGAGGTTAGCGTTAGCACCGCTGTGTGGTTGAACATTTGCGTGTTCTGCGCCAAAAAGTTTTTTAGCGCGTTCACGCGCGATATCTTCTACAATGTCAACGCATTGGCAACCGCCGTAGTAACGTTTGGTAGGGTAACCCTCGGCATATTTATTGGTAAGTACTCCGCCTGCGGCGAGTAGTACCGCTTTTGATACAATGTTTTCGGAAGCGATAAGTTCAATATTACCTTGTTGGCGGTTAAGTTCCGCGTCACAAGCGGCAAAAACTTCGCTATCGTAATTTTTTAGTTCGTCAAAAAAGTTCATAATTTTATCTCCTTAATTTTGATGCCATAATACACCATTTTATAATTATGGATATAATAACATTTTTACTATTATTTGTCAATAAACAATAGATAAAAAAACTGTTTGCGTATGGCAAACAGTTTTAAAAAATTAAAGCATAGTTTTTCTAAGTTCTTCGTTTGAAAGAGGGGAGAGGTCGCAAGGCGCGATATCAAATACAGTTTTGCAACCGTAATCACCGCGAGCGTAAAGCTTATTAATTGCTCTTGCGTACGCGACAAGCACGCTTGCAGTAAATTCAGGGTTAGAGTCAAGTTTTAAACTGTATTCAATAACGTGATTGTTTTCGTGATTAATGCCTGTTTTTCCCGTTCTTATTACAAAACCGCCGTGTGGTAGTGAAGAATGGTCGCGTTTAAGTTCTTCTTCTGTAATAAAATGAACTATTGTATCGTAATCGGCAAAGTAGTTGGGCATTGTTTTGATTTCGTTTTCTATATGCTCTTTGTCGGCTCCGTCCTCTACAACAACAAAACACTCGCGAAGATGTTTTTCACGTGTGGTAAGTTCGGGATTATTACCGCTTCTTACTGCATCTAAAGCGTCATCAATCGGTACTGTATACTGTCGGGCGTCTTTTACACCGTCGATACGGCGTATTGCATCAGAGTGGCCTTGACTGACACCCTTGCCCCAAAATGTATAGTCTTTACCGTCAGGCAAAATAGCGGAAGCATAAAGACGGTTTATAGAAAACATACCGGGGTCCCATCCGCCAGAAATAAGCGCGGTATGATTGTTTTCTTTTGCAACGGCATCAACGTTGGCAAAATGTTCGGGGATTTTAGCGTGGGTATCAAAACTGTCAATGACGTTAAAGTTCTTAGCAAGTGACGGTGTCATTGTAGGCAAATCGGTAGCGCTACCACCACAGATGATAACAACGTCAATATTATTTTTATAATTTAAAATGTCGTCGATGTGATAAACCTTTGCGCCGCTTAACGTTTGTACGGTTTCGGGTGGACGGCGAGTAAACACGCCAAAAAGCTCGGTGTCGGCGGCATTATTAACGGCGCATTCAACACCTTTGCCTAAATTACCATAACCATAGATTGCGATTTTCATATAACGGAACCTTCTTTAATTAAAGTTTAATACCTGCTTCAAGCATATCGCCGAGTAATCTCTTTTCATTTGCCTCTTCCATTGGGGTGAGGGGGAGACGAAGATAATTATCGCAATAACCCATAGCGGCAACCGCGGCCTTAACGGGTATTGGATTAACTTCGCAGAAAAGCGAATCAATAAGCGGAAGATACTTAAGTTGCATCTCGCGCGCGTTTTCAACTTCGCCTGTAAGGTATGCATGACACATTTGTGAAGTTTCGCGTGGTAAAATATTAGAAAGCACCGAAATTACACCCTTGCCGCCCAAAGACATAACGGGGACAATTTGGTCGTCGTTACCTGAATATATATCAAGATCATCACCGCAAAGACGTGATATTGCCGCAACCTGTGATATATCGCCGCTTGCTTCTTTAATTGCAACAATATTTGGGTGTTTGCTTAGTACTGCGCAGGTTTCGGGTTTTAAATTACATCCTGTTCTACTTGGAACGTTATATAGAATACAAGGTTTTGTGCTTGCGTCCGCGATAGCAGTAAATGATTTAATAAGACCGTTTTGTGTTGCCTTGTTATAGTATGGTGTTACAACAAGCATTGCGTCGGCGCCAACTTCACAAGCATATTTAGTAAGGGATATGGCATAAGCAATATCGTTCGAACCGGTACCTGCAATAACGGGAACACGACCTGCAACGGTATCGACACAAAACTTTATTGCCTCTTTGTGTTCTTGGTCGGTAAGGGTAGAACCCTCGCCCGTAGTACCTGCAACAACGATTGCGTCAATTCCTTCGGCAATTTGCCACTCGATTAGTTTTTGGAACGCGTCAAAATCTATACCTTTTTCGTTAAGAGGTGTAACTATTGCTGTAGCTGCGCCTAAAAATACTGTGTTTTTCATAAAAATTCCTCCATGCATAAAAAAGAGATAGCGGCAAAATACGTGCAGCTATCTTCCGACAAATTAATACAAAAATATAATAATCAGAATGAATAGCACTCCGCATTTTATGCGACAGCAAAACAGATATTATCTGAGTTGCCAGCAAGGTGCCTGCCACAACACCAGCTTCGGCATTAGCCCCTTTTCCGTGAGGTTTTGGCAACCATATAAGACACGGTACTATTGACATAATGCGCCTCTATCATTTGGAAAAAAGTATAGCATAAAGACATTTGTTTGTCAACCGTTAATTAAAAATATGCATATATTCATAAAAAATGAATATTTTTGTCTTTTTTACCTTGAAATAAGGCGTTAATAGTAGTATAATATACCCGTATAATTATGTGAAACTAATGAAAGTTGGTGTGTTATGACACGTAAACAAGCCCGTGAAGAAACATTTATCCTAATCTTTGAAAAAGAAATTAATGATGAATCGTTAGAGGATATACTCTCGCTTGCCGAAGAAGTTCGTGATATTAAAGCAGATGAGTATGTTAAAAAGGTATTCTTTGGTGTGTTTGAAAATCTTGAAAAAATAGATGAAATCATCGCTAATAATGCGGTTGGTTGGTCTATTAAGCGAATTACAAAGACTGCTCTTGCAATACTTAGACTTTCAATTTACGAGATTGAATATTATGATGAGATACCCGTTTCGGTATCTATAAATGAAGCGGTTGAACTTGCAAAAAAATATGCAACAAAAGAAGACGCATCTTTTATAAATGGTATTCTTTCAACCGTAGCAAAACAAAATGCTTAATACAATTACCGTAAGTCAACTTAACGCTTACGTTAAATCGCTTATAGAAAATGACCCTCATCTTACGTTTGTTAATGTTAGCGGAGAAATATCTAACTTTAAAAATCATTTTTCAAGCGGTCATTGGTATTTTACTCTAAAGGACAAAAATGCTTCCTTAAGATGCGTAATGTTTCGCTCCGCCGCGTCGCGCGTTAAATTTGAGGTAGAGGACGGACTTGCCGTAACGCTTAAAGGTAGAGTTTCGCTTTATGAAAAAGACGGTCAGTATCAGTTTTATGCCGAAGAGATGCATCCCATAGGCGAAGGCGATTTAGCGCTTCAATTCAAACAGGTAAAAGAAAAACTTGAGGCGGAAGGTCTTTTTGATGCGCAAAGCAAACGTCCGCTTGCAAAATATCCAAAGCGCATAGCGGTTATAACTTCCGATACAGGCGCCGCAGTAAAAGATATTTTAAATATAACAAGCAGTCGTTTTCCTAATTGCGAGATTGTTATGTGTCCTGTGTTGGTACAAGGCGATATGGCGGCGCAAGATATGATTAAAACGCTTGATCGTGTTTACGCCTTGGACAATATAGATACTATAATAATTGGTCGTGGCGGCGGTAGCGCCGAGGATTTGCACTGTTTTAACGATGAAGCTTTAGCGCGAAAGATTTACGAATCACCCTTTCCTGTAATTTCGGCGGTGGGGCATGAAACAGATTTTACTATATGCGACTTTGTTGCCGACATTCGCGCGTCTACTCCGTCACACGCGGCTGAACTTGCCGTGCCCGATATTCGTGAACTTAAGAGTAGAATAAGCGGGTATGAGGATTTATTAAACAGTAGAATGTTGTTTAAATATAATCTTTACGATATGCAACTAAAATCATTGCAAAATAGGGTAAGTGTAACAAATTTTGAGCGTGTTTATCAAAAAAAGCAACTTGATATTGATAAAATTACAACCAAAATTTCGGATACGGTAAATAAAAAATTACAAGATGAAATTAGCGCTACTTCAAATTTAATTGCTCGGATAGACGCACTTAGTCCTTTGAAGGTTATGTCACGAGGATTTTCGGTTGTTACAAAAAACGATAGTTTTGTTGCAAGCGTAAATAAATTAAACGTTGGAGATAATGTTGTAATTAAATTTAACGACGGCAAAGTCAAAGGTAACGTCACCGATATACTAAAAAAATAAGCAGGGGAATTTTTATGATTTCAAAAGATTTTGATTTTGAAAAATCAATAAAAGAATTAGAAAAAATAGCAAACAGTCTTGAAAATGAACAGATATCTCTTGAAGATTCAATCGCGTTATTTGAAAAAGGCGTAAAACTTTCAAAAGACTGTTCAGATTATCTTGAGGCGGCAAAACAAAGAATTATTTCGCTAAGCAAAGCCGAAGAGGAGTGAAAATAATGGTTAATGAAATGTTAAAAGATTACCAACTTAAGTTGGATTCGCGTTTTGATATTATTCTCGCTGAAAGTGGTCAACTTTATGACGAGGTTTTAAACGCGTGTCGTTATTCGGTTTTAAACGGTGGTAAACGTATAAGACCCGTATTACTTCTCGAATTTTATAAACTATGCGGAAAAGACGATGATTGCGCCTATAATCTTGCATGCGCTCTTGAAATGATACATTCCTATTCACTTGTTCACGACGATCTTCCTTGTATGGATAATGACGATATGCGTCGTGGTAAACCATCGTGCCACAAGGCATACGGCGAAAGTATGGCATTGCTTTGTGGTGACGCACTGCTTACAGAAGCGTTTAGTATTGCCGCAAAAACAAAGGGCATACCTGCGGAAAACGTTGTAAAAGCAGTTGCGCATCTTGCAGCATCGGCAGGTGTAGCAGGTATGATTGGCGGTCAGGTTATTGATATTGGCGACAATACAAAATCTGATGATGACGTTTTGTTTGAAATGTACCGTCTTAAAACAGGCGCTTTGCTTAAAACCGCTTGCGCTATTGGTTGCATACTTGCAGGCGCCGATGACGAACTTGTTGCTATTGCAGAAAAATTTGGTGAAAAATTGGGCGTAGCGTTTCAAATTATTGACGATATTCTTGACAGTACAGGTGACGCAAAAACACTTGGTAAACCTGTAGGTAGCGATGAAAAGAACAACAAAGACACTATTGCCGTGCGTCTTGGTGTCGAATATTGTCGAGAACTCGCAAAAAAATATACCGATGAAGCATACGAATGTTTAGAACATTTTGACGGTGATGCTACACGACTTAAAGCGTTAGCGGCATATTTGCTTGAACGTAATTATTAAAGGAAGTTTTATTTTGGAATACAAAATTTTAAATAAAATTAATTCACCCAAAGATATTAAAAAGCTTAATAAAGGTGAAGTGGATTTATTGTGTAGTGAAATACGCAATGAAATAATTGACGTTGTTTCAAAAAACGGTGGGCATCTTGCTTCAAATCTTGGCGCAGTTGAACTGACCGTTGCTTTACACCGTGTTTTTTCTTCGCCCGATGATGCTATAATTTTTGACGTTGGTCATCAGTCCTACGCGCACAAGTTACTCACAGGTAGACTTGACCGTTTTGGCACTCTTCGTCAAGAGGGTGGTATTTCTGGTTTTATGCGCCCCCAAGAGAGCGAGCACGACCCATTTGTTACGGGACACAGCAGTAATTCTATTTCTGCGGCGTATGGCATTTATAAAGCAAAATCCATATTAGGCGGCGGTACTGCGGTTGCCGTTATTGGCGACGGCGCAATGACAGGTGGTATGGCATACGAAGCGCTAAATAACGCCGGCGCAAAAAAAGGAAACTTTATCGTTGTTCTTAACGATAATAAAATGTCTATATCCAAAAACGTTGGCGCAATGCCACGCGCATTTACAAAAATGCGTAATCGCAAGGGTTATCATAAAATGAAATTTGCGATAAGCAATATTCTTTTAAAAATTCCCGTTATAGGCAAACCGATTCATAACGTTATTTTCTCTGTTAAAGAAGCGTTTAAAACCTTTGTTTACAAGAATAACATTTTTACAAGTCTTGGATTTAATTACTTAGGACCTGTAAATGGTCACGATACCGAATCGATGGAAAGTTTATTTGCTATCGCAAAAAGTTATAACCGACCAACGCTTGTTCACGTTGTGACCACCAAAGGTAAAGGATATACCTATGCCGAAAATCAACCCAAAGATTATCACGGCGTATCGGCATTTGATGTTCAAAAAGGTAAAGGTTGCGCTACAAATAAATCCTATTCAGATATAGCAGGCGAAGCGCTATGTCAACTTGCCGCAAACAATAAAAACGTTTGCGCTATTACTGCAGCAATGACCGAAGGTACAGGTCTACAAGAATTTGCCGCAAAATATAAATCAAGATTTTTTGACGTCGGCATTGCCGAGCAACATGCCGTAACCTTTGCGGCAGGTCTTGCCTCGGGCGGAATGATACCGTATTTTGCGGTTTATTCAACATTTTTGCAACGTGGTTACGACCAGGTGTTACACGATGCGGCAATCGCTAACGTGCCAGTTAAACTACTTGTTGACAGAGCGGGTATTGTAGGCGATGACGGTGAGAGTCATCAAGGTGTGTTTGATGTTGCGTATTTATCTACTATACCTAACGTCAACATTTATTCACCTTGTTATTACAATGAACTTAAAAAGATGATTATCGATACCGCCGATAAAAAGGAAATTAGCGTTATTCGCTATCCCCGTGGAGTTGAAAACAATAATTTTGAAGGTGAAATAAGCGGTAATTATACCGTTTGTTCACAAAAAGGTAGTAAGGCAATTGTAACCTATGGTAGAATTTTTTCAAATGCAATTGAAGCGCAAAAGGCACTTGATGATACCGACGTTATAAAACTTAACAAAGTTTACCCGATTGAGGATGAAATAGTCCAATTATTGTCGAAATATAAAGAGGTTTATTTCTTTGAAGAGGGTATACTCTCGGGCGGTATTGCCGAGCATATTGGTAGCCGACTTATTCAAAACAATTTTGACGGAAAATATAGTATTTACGCAATAGGTAATGAGTTTGTCGGTTCATCAACCATACCGTCGGCGCTTAAAAAATATAATCTCGATACCGAGTCTATGATAGAAATTGTAAAGGATTAAACAATGGCAGCAAAAGAAAGATTAGATTGCGCGTTGGTGTCGCGCGGTTTTGCCGAAAGTCGTGAAAAGGCCAAGGCAATCATAATGTCGGGTATTGTTTATGTAAATAATCAAAAATGCGATAAAGCTGGGGATACCATAAAACCTGACGATACTATTGAAGTGCGTGGCGAAACACTAATATATGTAAGTCGTGGCGGACTCAAACTTGAAAAAGCTATGAAAAGTTTTAATATATCGCTTGATGATTGCATTTGCGCGGATATAGGCGCGTCAACAGGCGGTTTTACCGACTGTATGCTCCAAAACGGCGCAAAAAAGGTATATTCAATTGATGTAGGTTACGGTCAACTTGCTTGGAAACTTCGTACCGACGAGCGAGTTATAAATCTTGAACGCACAAATTTTAGATACGTAACTCGTGAACAGGTACCCGACGAATTGGATTTTGCGTCGGTTGACGTTTCTTTTATATCATTATCGCTTATTATACCCGTTATGCGAACATTACTTAAAGATGGTGGTCGCGCAGTTTGTCTTATTAAGCCACAGTTTGAGGCCGGCAAAGAAAACGTTGGTAAAAAAGGTGTTGTACGTGATAAAAACGTGCATATCGCCGTAATTGAAAAGATAATATCTTTAGTTAATGAAAATAAATTCTCACTTTTGGGACTCGATTTTTCACCTATAAAAGGTCCTGAAGGTAATATAGAATATTTGTGTTATATTCAAAAGGATGATAATCCTCAAATTGCCGAGTATAACGCAATTGATGTTGTTGAGGCATCATATAATGCTTTAAAGGAGGGTGCGCAATGATAGTAGCAGTAATACCAAATCTTGACAAACGCGGTTCGTCTGAAACTGTTGAAAAAATGGCGACGTTTTTTAAAGAATGTGGCATAACGGCATATTTGCCCGACGATATTTGTTGTGCAGGATACGAGCACGCTTCTTATGATGAACTTTATAAAATAGCGGACGTTATTGTAACAATCGGTGGCGACGGTACAATTATTCGCTTTGCAAAGCGCGCAGCAAGTGACGGAAAACCCGTTTTAGGTATGAATGCAGGTCGAGTAGGGTATCTTGCTGATATCGAGCAAAACGAGTATAATTTGCTCTCAAAATTAGCAAGCGGCGAATACACAATTGAAGAACGTATGATGCTTAGCATTACCGTTAAAGAAAACGGTAACGTTGTAGGCGAGTTTGAGGCGCTTAATGACGCCGTTATTAGTAGCGGTTATCTTTCGCGTATAATTGACGTTACGGCTTCTGTTGATGCAGGCGACGTTATTACCTATCATGCGGACGGTCTGATCGCGGCAACACCCACAGGGTCGACTGCTTATTCAATGTCCGCAGGAGGACCGGTTATTGACCCTTCAATGAAGTGCGTTTGTCTTACGCCTATTTGTTCGCACTCTTTAGCGGCAAAACCAATGCTTGTTAGCGCCGACAAAACTATAAAACTTAAAGCGTTCTCAAAAAAACGTACAGACATTTGCTTGTCGGTAGATGGTAGAAAGGTTTTAAACATTAAACCCTTTACCGAAATTTATATTACAAAATCAACCAACGCCGTAAAACTTGTAAGACTAAACGAGCGTTCATTTTATCGCACACTATCACTTAAATTCCGTGATGCAAGGAGCAGTAAATAAAAATGAAAAAACGCAGACAACAAAAAATTCTTGAAATAATTGCAAATAACATAGTACTTACCCAAGACGATATACAAAATTATCTTCTTGCGGCAGGTTTTAAAGTTACGCAGTCTACCGTTTCGCGTGATATTAAAGAACTTCGCCTTATAAAAGGTCATGATGCCCAAGGAAACTACCGTTATGTTAGCAGCGAATTGCGTGACAACGATAAACAGTCCTTTGCGCATTTTCGCGAGATTTTTTCGCGCTATGCAACAAGCGTTGATTGTGCGCTTAACGACGTAGTTATTAAGTGTATGGCAGGTATGGCATCGAGTGTTTGTGTTGCACTTGACGCAATGTATAACGATATGATGCTTGGCACAATAGCAGGTGATGATACAATTTTTATTGTTACCCGTAGCGAAGCGCAGGCAATGCAACTAACAAACGAACTTAAAAAAATGATGTAAGGTAATTTTTATGATTAAATCATTGCATATAGAAAATATTGCAGTAATCGAAAAAACCGATATTGATTTTAAAGATGGCTTTAACGTGTTAACGGGTGAAACGGGAGCCGGTAAATCTATAATAATAGATGCTATAAATGCCGTGCTTGGCGAGCGCACCTCTAAGGATTTGATTAGAGCGGGTTGTGACAAGGCGATTGTATCGGCGTTGTTTTGCGATTTGTCTATAGAAGCCAAAAATCAACTTTTGGAAAATGGTTTTGAACTTGACGTAGACGGTAATCTGCTTATCACCAGAACTCTTACTTTAAGCGGCGGTTCTATCAAGGTAAACGGCAGACCTGCCACTTCCACTGTATTAAAAGAAGTTGCAAAAAATCTCATAAACATACACGGACAGCACGACAATCAAAAGTTATTGGACCCCGACAACTATTATATTTATCTTGATATGATAGCCGAAAACAATAACTTGTTAGACGAGTATTACAGTGAGTTTAAGCATTTTAATTCCGTCAGACGCGAACTAAACTCCCAAGAAACCGATGAAGGCGAAAAACAACGTAGGATTGATATACTACAGTATCAAATCAAAGAGTTGGAAGACGCCGACCTTTCAATAGGCGAGACAGATGAAATAAAGCGCAAACTTTCCATAGCCGAAAATTACGAAAAGACACTCTCCGCGTTAAACGATGCGCAGTATTGCTTGGGTGGCGGCGAGAGCGCTGACGGCGCTATTTCTCTTGTTAGAAACGCGCAAAAATTTATTGATTCCGCAAAAAATGATGAGTTATCATCGTTTTCAGACAAGCTTGCCGAAGTGTTTGCAGAATTGCAAACATTGGATGCCGATATTCGCGCATTCGCCGATTCGGATGAATATCGCGATTTAGATGCCGAAAAGTTACGTGAAAGGCTTGACACGTTGCATCGCCTTATGTTAAAATACGGCGACGATGAGCAAAAGATGCTCACATTTCTTGAAAATGCAAGAAATGAATTAGAACAAATTGTCTGCTCTGACAAGCGTATTGAAGAGCTATCCCTCGAGCTAGATGCATCTACCGAGCGTTTAGTGTCCCTTGGTGAAAAACTAACCGCTTCTCGTGTTGCGGCGGCGGACAAGTTTTCTAGACAGGTTAGCGACGTGCTTTGCGATTTGGATATGCCAAACGTTAAGTTTGTGGTAAACGTTAATCGCCAAAAGTACACTCGTCACGGTTGCGATGCGGTTGAGTTTTTGATTAGCGCAAACGCGGGCGAGAGTGTAAAACCTTTGCACAAGATTGCATCAGGCGGCGAGCTTTCTCGTACCATGCTTGCAATCAAGAGCGTTCTTGCTGATAAGGATGATGTTGATACTCTCATTTTTGACGAGATTGACACAGGTATCAGTGGTCGCGCGGCGGATAAGGTTGGTCTGCAATTGCAACGCGTGTCGGATAGCCGTCAGGTTATTTGCGTTACGCATCTTGCGCAAATTGCGGCGTATGCCGAAAATCATTTGCTTATTGAAAAGAGCGTGTTGGACTCTCGCACTTATACAAACGTGGTATCGCTTGATTATGAGCAACAAATTCGTGAGATTGCCCGTATAATGTCGGGCACCGAATTAACCGAAAAATTATACAATTCCGCAAAGGAATTGCTTGATAGGAGTAAAAAATAAAATGGGTATTTATGAAGAACTTATAGCCCGCGGACTCATAGCGCAGGTTACAGATGAAAAAGAAATCAGAGAAATGGTAAACAACGGTAAAGCAACCTTCTACATTGGTTTTGACCCCACTGCAGATAGTTTGCACGTTGGTCATTTTATGGCGCTTTGCCTTATGAAGCGTTTGCAAATGGCAGGCAACAAGCCGGTTGTTCTTATCGGTGGTGGTACTGCATACATCGGTGACCCTTCAGGTAGAACCGATATGCGTAGCATGATGACTGCCGAAACAATCCAGCACAACTGTGACTGTTTCAAAAAGCAAATGGAGCGCTTTATTGAGTTTGGCGAAGACAAGGCAATTATGGTTAACAATGCCGATTGGCTTTTGGGTCTTAACTATATTGACATGCTTCGCGAGGTTGGCGCACACTTCTCTGTAAACAATATGCTTCGCGCTCGTTGCTATGAGCAACGTATGGAAAAGGGTCTTTCTTTCCTTGAGTTTAACTATATGATCATGCAGTCATATGACTTCTATCATTTGTTTAACGAGTACGGTTGTAATATGCAGTTTGGTGGCGACGACCAATGGTCTAATATGCTTGGTGGTACCGAACTTATTCGTAAAAAGCTAGGCAAAGATGCTCACGCTATGACAATTACACTTCTTCTCAACTCAGAAGGTAAAAAGATGGGTAAAACTGTTGGTGGCGCAGTATGGCTAGATCCAAACAAGACCTCTCCATACGATTTCTATCAATACTGGCGTAACGTTGGTGACGCTGACGTTCTTAAATGTATCCGTATGCTTACATTCTTGCCACTAGAGCAAATTGACGAAATGGACGCTTGGGAAGGCAGTCAGCTTAACACCGCTAAGGAAATCTTGGCTTACGAGCTTACCAAACTTGTTCACGGTGAAGAAGAGGCAAACAAGGCTCAGGAAACCGCTCGCGCAGTATTTGCAGGCGCAGGTAGCCACGAAAATATGCCTACAGTAACACTTGGCGCGGATGACTTTGTTGATGGCAAAATCGGTCTTTTGTCAGTTATGGTAAAGGGCGGCATGGCGGCATCTAACGGCGAGGCTCGTCGTCTTGTAACACAGGGCGGCGTATCGGTTGGCGATGAAAAAGCAACCAACCCATCACAGTCATTTACACCCCAAGATTTTGCCGATGGCATTATTGTTAAAAAGGGTAAAAAGGTTATAATCAAGTTTGTAGTTGAATAATAATTATGGGCTTGTTCAAAAAGAAAAACAAAAACGAGCAATTGCTCAAAACCTTTGACGGTAGGGAATTAAAATACGTTACAAAACGCGTAGAGCGCGATGATGGCACCGTAAACTACGATATCGTTGGCAAGGCAGGTAGAATTGCCGTAGTCGGCGATGACATACGTATTATATGCGGTGTTGTGGACGTGTTTACCTGTCCTGTGGCTGACTCGAAGTATTATCTGCTAATGAGTGGCGACGGTGTAACCGTTGAGGGCGAAAACAAGGTTACAGGCAAATACGATGTAGTAACAGCGTATTATACCTA
>JAFYQN010000055.1 GCA_017559885.1 Clostridia bacterium | reverse complement strand
CTTTACGCACGGCTTTTTTGTGGCATCCTTTGCGCCTTTTAGCGGTAACGCATTTGTAATAACGATAGATACGATTACTGTTGCTTGTGCCACTTTCACCAACCATAAAGGACCCGCAATGTCCACAATACAATTTTGTTGTTAAAAGGTAATCGTCAACTGCTTTATGGCTTGATGGTGCCTTTTTTGTTTTGGAGATCCTCTCTTGCACAGCGTCAAATAACTCGGGAGAGATGATCGCAGGAACACCATTTGGTGTTATTATATCTTTGTATTTGTATTCGCCTATGTAATGGCGGTTTTGAAGCATTCGCGAAATGCTGTCAATGGAAAACTTTCTGCCGATAGTGTTGCGGTAGCCACGCTCGTTGAGATTGTCGGCAATTTGCTTCATGGTTTTGCCGTCGAGATAGGCATTATAAACTTCTCTAACAATCGGTGAAGTTGTTGTATCGATTTCGTAAAGGCGAGTCTGCTTCTTGATTTTATAACCCACAGGGAGCGTTCCGCCATTATACTTACATTTGAGCGCATTTTCGGTCATACCGCGATTAATTTTCTGAGCAAGCTCAACCGAATAATATTCCGCCATACCAACGAGCATATATTACACCGGTCATACTTTTCATCTGCCTTTTATTTAGTGATTTTATATTTTATTCTTGCTCCGTATTTTGTGGATGTTAGTAGCCCTAATTCTTCAAATTTAAGAACAAAGCCGCGAATGGTCGCATAGGCGGCATCCCCAAAATCTTTTTCCAATTGTTTAGTAGAGAACTCGCCCAAACCGTAAAACGACAAAACAAACTGCCAAAGTTTTATTTCCTTTTCGGTTGCTATACCGTTTTTGATTACCTCATCATAACGGGATAAGGTGTCTACAGGGGTGACATCGGTCATTTGATTATAAACATTCTCAATAAAGTAAATAACAAATGGGGTTGCGTCAATAACGTTGCTGTATTTTTTGTTTTGCTCAATGGTGGTATAGGCATCGTAATACGCCTTGCGGCTTTTTTCGATTTTACTTGAGAAGGGTATAAACAATGCCGATTGATATCCCTTTTGAATTAAAAACCACAAATGCAGAAGCCGTGCCATTCTTCCGTTGCCGTCAAAATACGGATGAATATAAGCGCAATAAAAATGAATAATAGCAGCTTTTACAAGGTCATTGATATTATCTTCCGCGTTGGCAAATGCAATCAAATCGGCCATGTGTTTTGGAACTTCGGTAGCGGGCAAGCCGGTGTGCTCAATATGATCGCTCACAACGTAAACAATGTCATGACGATACTTCTTGCCTTCTTCCAGTTTGTTTTCTTCTTCCAAGAAGTCGCCGACCGTCATCATATAAAGTTTGTATAAATTATTTTCGTTGATTTTGTTGGTAGCGTCAGCAATGAACTCGAGCCCTTTTTTAAGTCCCATAATGCGATTTTCTTGTTCGTCCTTTGGAGCAAAGCCCTTTAAAATACTGCGAACACTATCTCTGCTAAAATCAATGCTTTCAATAGCAGAGGTCGCAATAATTTCGTCTTCGGCCGCTTGTATGCCGTAGTGCTTATCTTGACTCTTTAATAAAAGCTTGATGGCAGATTGATTGATGGCAGCATGGTTTTCGATATAAACGATTTTTTTGCCGTCAAAATCACAAAGTGGTAGCTCTTTGTAATATAAGTCTTTGAGTGTGTTTAAAAAATCGCTGAAATCTTCCGCGTATTTATATGTCATTTTCTTGTAGTCGTAAAAAGACTTGTCTTTTAAGATTTTTGTAAATAATTGAATATCCATAAATCATTCTCCGATAAAACATAGTATCAGTTTGTATCATTATAGCGTAAATACAAATAATTGTCAAGATGAAAATCAAAATTTTTTAAGGGGGTATTAGGGCACACCCTAACAAGGTGTTTTGTGTACACAAACGCGATGCTTGCTAAGGCAAGGACGCAGGTCGTGATATCACAAACACGATGCTTGCGAGTGCAAGGACGTGGGACAGGAGACAAAACACGATGCTTGCAAAGACGATGCCATTGTGATTTTTAGATCAATGTGTTATAATCTTATTATAAACCACTTGATGTCCGTTATATAGGACTTTAGTTGTGGTAGAATAATGTTGTAAGAAAAAGTTTATCAAAAAAAGGTGTATTTTATGAGTTATATTACAACGTATCTTAAAAAGCATTTTGATCCGGTTAATGCAGATATAAATGATATCGAAATCGCGGATATTGCTCACGCATTATCCTTGCTTTGTCGTGCAAACGGGCATTTTGTACATTTCTATTCTGTTGCACAACATTCGCTTAATTGTGCCAAAGAAGCTAAAATGCGTGGGTATTCAAAGCGTGTGCAGTTGGGGTGCTTGTTACACGATGCAAGCGAAGCATATCTTTCCGATGTAACAAGACCTATAAAAGCACAACTTCCTAAATATTTAGAAGTTGAAGAAAAACTGCAAAATACTATATTTGATAAATGGATCACTCCCTCCCTTACTGACGAGGAAAGAAAATTCGTGTTCGACATTGATGATGCGGTTTTATATCACGTGTTTTTAAATTTAATGGATGAGAAAACAAGTGATGCGGAACCTGAAGTGGTTGCAGATTTAGAATATGATTTTTGCGATTTTTCTGAAATTGAAGGCAAGTTTATAAGCAAGTTTAATCTTCTTGCCGGCATTAATGAAAATAGATTTGTCGGTGTAGATTGGCTAAAAGGTAAATGGCTTGCAGTAGAATTACATAACGACATAGTTCATTATAATACCTTCGAAAATATTAGCCAACTCTGCGATTGTTACGAGAATGCGGATGCTATTTTAATCGATGCTCCAATTGGCCTTCCTGAAAATTCAGATGAAGCTAAAAACCGTCCCGATCAAGCTGCAAGAGATTATTTGAAAGTTAAAAATCGTAAATCTTCAATTTTTAACGTACCTTT
>JAFYQN010000054.1 GCA_017559885.1 Clostridia bacterium | reverse complement strand
GGACACAACCAACCGCATATTGTTCGACCAAACAATATTGAATATATCAGCAAAATACCAAACACATAAAAAATAGTGCTTTTTTCAGCGCTAAATGAACCTTGCAAAGAACCAAGTGGGCATGCACCAATTGCGCCAGGACAAGAGTAACAATTAAGTCCGGGAACACAAGCGACCTTGCTAACGCCGGTGTAAATGTTGCTTGCCTTGTTATTGGTTACAAAACTATATAGATTTGAGTTGAAAAGCAAAGCAGTATATAGTTGAATTATTTTTCGTTTTGTAGGTTTTAATTTTTTGATTTTATCAACAATCACAACACATTGCCTCCTTAACCAAGACCAATACATTCGGTACAAATCTGTACCGCTTTTGTAAGAACGTCGTTATAACCGCCAAAAATTGCGCCAATAACTAAAAGCGCAACACCGACTGCAAGTATAGAAATTTTTATAATAAGCGATTTTTTATTATTGTTTAAAGTTGCTGTTTGTGTGGATTTTTCTTTGTTTGGTAAATTAACCATAGTGTTTATTAATCGTTTAGTATATGAGTTTTTTATGTAGTGTGTTGTTACTGCGCTTATAAATGCAACAGCTACGCAGGGAAGAAATACCCACATTGCATTTATAATAGCCAAATTAAAATTAAAACTGCCGTTTTCTTCTAACAAATAAAAGTTATTAGAATTTAACGAGTACATTAAGAAAACAATTCCGCACAGTGATAAAAATATAATGTTGATTATCGTTGTTATAGCAATTTTTCTTTTTGTTTTTATATATGCAATACTATTTGTCGTGTCTTTAATGTTAATAAGACTATTTAAAATCATATTGTATTGTTTGGCGGTTTTATCTTTTGTTTTATTAGAAATAAAAAAGCTCAAAATAAAACCTACGGCAATCAATACGATTGTAATATAAATTGGGACGCAAATTTTTGAAAATGTATCTGCAACAATCTGTCGGGAATATGGCTTATCGACACCCGAGAAAAATATAGAAAGACTACCGTACGCAAAACAACAACCTGAAAAGATTATTGAAATACTAAGTAAAATTTTATAAATACGAAAAAATACTTCTTTTGTCATTATTTATAACCTCTAAATAGTTTTTTGATAATTATAACATATAAATTTTAAAAAGTAAATGTAATAAAAATATAAAAAAGTATAATATTATACCTTGCTTTTTTTGTCAAAATGAGGTAGAATAAATTGAATATATATGTTTATTATGTATAACTATACTTTCAAGGGAGATTTAAAAGAAATATGAATCGTATACGACTTCAAAGATTAATCAAATCTATGGCCGCAACAATGCTTGCTTTGATGATAATGGCAGGTTCTTTGCCACTGTCTCAGGTCTATGCTGCGACAAATAGCAAGATTAATTCCGACATCAAAAAGGTAGACAATATACCGTTGGATTATTCAAAGTACTTTAATAGTTCGGTTGTATTTGAATTGCCCGATACTGTTAAAGACAGTGATGAAATTTCGGTTATTATTACTACTGATTCGGCAACCGTTATGGATGCTTATGAAAACAGTAATAAAACTATGAGTCTTTCCGAATTTGCAAAGACAAGCAATTACTCTGACAAGGTAAAAGCAAACGTTGCAAGTGATAAAAAGACATTTTTAAATAAACTCGACAAACTTAATATTTCATATAAGACAGGCGAGGAATATACAACGCTTCTAAGCGGTTTTGAAATTATTATTAAGGCGTCAGATTTTGAGAATACTTGTAAATCATTAGACGATGGTATGAATGCTATTGTTGGTGAAGTTTACAACACTTGTGAGACACAACTCGTTGAAAATGCGGTAAACGTTTTTGACACGGGTATATTTGACAGTTCCGATTCAGGTTATGACGGAAGTGGTGTGGTTGTCGCCGTTCTTGACACAGGTATTGATTCCAATCACACTGCATTTTCGGTTGATAACTTTACATCCGAAAAACTCGGTCTTACTTATGACGATGTTGCCGAGGTTATCGGCGACACAACCGCAAGCAAACAACTTGAAGGTCTTACTGTTGACGACGTATACATTAACGACAAAATCCCATATAACTTTGACTATGCTGACGTTGACTCTGATGCATATTCAACCCATAACAATCACGGTACACACGTTTCAGGCGTAATTGTTGGTAATGATGATACAATCCGTGGCGTAGCTCCCAACGCTCAACTTGTATCAATGAAAATTTTCTCCGACGTTATGGATACCGCTCGCACAGCTTGGATTTTATCCGCACTTGAAGACTGTGTTGTTTTAGGTGTTGACGTTATCAATATGTCAATCGGTACTGCTTGTGGTTTTAGCCGTGAAAGTGACGAGGAAGCAGTTAACGGCATTTATGAAAAGATTAGAGAAGCAGGCATATGTATGGTTGTTGCCGCTTCTAACAGTTATAACTCGGCATACGGTTCTGATAAGAACGGTAACTTGGGTCTTACATCTAATCCCGATACCGGTACAGTAGGTTCACCATCTACCTACGAAGGCGTAATGTCTGTTGCATCAATCGCAGGCGCTGAAACCCCTTATATTGAATATGATGGCAAAATTATCTATTTTGTAGAAACAACTAATGGCGCCGCAGAAGAAAATAATTTTTACGACGCTTTGCTTGGCGATAAAAAATCAAAGAAATTTGATTACGTTGTTATTCCCGGTGTTGGTCGTTCTGCCGACTACACAGGCGTTAACGTAAAGGGTAAGATTGCTCTTGTTCGTCGTGGTTCTAATACCTTCGAAGAAAAAGCAATGATTGCTCAAGAGCAGGGCGCGGCAGGTATAATTATTTATAACAATGTATCCGGTGATATTAAAATGAACGTAGGCGATGCTACACTTGCTGTATGTTCGATTTCACAGGATGACGGTGAAATGCTCGCGGCAAAGGGTAGTGGTACTCTTAAAATCAGTCGTAAGCAAACATCAGGTCCATTCATTTCCGACTTCTCATCATGGGGTCCTACTCCTGACCTTAAAATCAAACCCGAAATAACAGCGCACGGCGGTAGCATTCTTTCTTCGGTTACAGGCGGTAGCTATGATAGACTTTCAGGTACGTCGATGGCTTGTCCTAACCTTGCCGGTGTAATTGTTCTTCTTCGTCAGTACGTTGTTGAAAATTATCCCGATATTGCAGACGACAATCAAAAGGTTAACACAATGGTTAACTGTTTATTGATGTCTACTGCTGATATTGCTCTTGGTAAAAACGGATTACCATATTCTGTAAGAAAACAAGGCGCAGGTCTTGCTAACCTTACTAACTCAATTAAATCTCCTGCATACATTACAACTACCGATTCTGAAGGTAACGTAATGGATAAAGCAAAGATTGAATTTGGCGACGACCCAGATAAAACCGGTGTTTATGAAATGTCATTTATCATTAATAACACTGGCAAACGCGCAGTTTCTTATAATGTTGGCGCTTATATTATGACCGAAGGTGTCAGCGAAACAAAAACTAACGCAGGTGAGACAACCGTTACAGAAGAATCATACATTCTTGATGGCGCAACTGTTGAGGTCGTTTCGGTTGAAGGCGGCAAGTTAAGCGGCGATAAGGTAAAGGTTAAGAAGGGTAAATCTGCGACTGTAACTGTTAAAATCACACTTAGTGATGAAGATAAAGAATATCTTGATAATTCTTTTGAAAACGGTATGTACGTTGAGGGCTTTATAACACTTGAAGCAAAGTCTGGTACAAAGGTAGACTTAAACGTTCCATATCTTGCATTTTATGGCGATTGGACTGTGGCACCACTATTTGACCTTACATATTATGACACCAATGCCGATGAACTTGATGACGGTATTGACGAAGAAGATAAGGTTAAAGCAGATGCGTACGCTACACGTCCTGTTGGTGGTGTTAGTGATGACTATGTAAGTTATCTTGGTTCTTACTATTTCTTACAAGATCCTAACGATATGGTTATATCGGCAAATGAAAATTATGTTGCTCTTTCTAATCAGGTCGGTACAATACATTCTCTTCGTTTTGTTTGGGCGGGTCTTTTACGTAACGCTGCAAAAATTGAAATTACAATTACTGACGATACAACGGGGGATGTTGTATTTAAAAAAGTTGAAAACGATATTCGTAAGTCATATAGTGATGGCGGAGCGTCAATTTATCCTTCAAATGTTAAGATCGAATTCGACACTACGGAATATAATCTTGAAAACAACAGTGAATATACAGTTAGACTTGTTGGCTACATCGACTATGGTGATGGCGGTATTAAAACAAATAAAAACAATGTTTTTGAATTTCCGCTTGTTGCTGACTTTGAGGCACCAACGATTACCGATGTTGAGTATCGTTACGAGTACGATAAAACTTTAAAGAAAAATCGTTTGTATGCTGATGTGTTTATTTATGATAATCATTATGCAATGTCTTCTCAAATAGGTTATGTTACCGAAGAAGCAGATGCTGATGGAAACATCGGTCCTGCTATGAAGACGTTTGAGCAATATATGACACCAGTATATTCTGAACGTAACAGTACTACAAAGGTTACTTTTGAGTTGACAGATTATGTTTATGATATCAAAAACAAGGCAACAACAAGAAATACATTTGTCATAAATGCGTATGACTATGCGCTTAACTATGCAACATACGAACTTGCTTTGCCTGATGATTTCACAGATTTCTATTTTGAAGGTCTTGAAGAAGGTTTAACTCTCAGCCCGAATGAGGTTTATACACTTGCTCCTGTTGTTACACCTGATAGCGAGTGGTCAGAATTACTTGAATATTCTTCTTCAAAACCCAGTGTGGTTCGTGTTGTAAACAATAAACTTGTTGCTGTAAAAAGTGGTACTGCAATTATTAAAGCGCAAGACCCCAATACCAACAAGAGTGTAACATTTGACGTTACAGTACTTAAAAAAGGTGATAAAGGTTATCGCAAATATGATAAGCCGGTAACCGATGTATTTGTATTAGATGGATTCTATACAAATAAAGCGTATTATATTTTAGAAAATGAGGATAAAAAATTAGGCGATACAGGTAGCACTAATTTCTTTGAAGGCAAATATAAACTTGAAATGTATCCTTCAGAATCAGTAAGTCTTCTTTATTCTCTTGATTCATATTATCCAAAAGATACTTCGGTTTCATTTGAAAGCAGTAACGATAGTATCGTTAAAATAGATTCTTCAGGAGTTGTTACTGCCGTAGCGGAAGGTTTTGCTTCGGTTACGTTAAAAGTATTGCTTGACGATCAAAGCACATATTATTCAGAAACGGTTAACGTTGAAGTTAAAGACCCATACGTGACAACAGGCGCAAGTCTTACACATTATTATGGTAATGGCGGTCTTGTAGATATTCCAAAAGACCTATCGCTTACACAAATTGGTCAATTTGCGTTTTCCAACTTTGAATATATTATGAAAACCGAAGAAGAACTTGCTTTTGACGATGCCGAAACATCTAAAGCTTGGTTCATTGGTGACAATACAATTACCAAAGTTGTTATTCCCGAAGGTGTTGAAAGCATCGCATCATATGCTTTTGCAAACCTTACAGCGCTTGAAGAGGTTG
>JAFYQN010000053.1 GCA_017559885.1 Clostridia bacterium | reverse complement strand
CCAATACTTCTAACCAGTCAAAAATAAATGATTTGTCTAACGAATCCTTTTTTATTTCATTATTGTTAGAAACAGTTTCACCCGTTACCTCTTCGGTTTCGCAATTTAAGTTATTCTCATCATAAAATTCACTCATCATACACACCACCAATCTAAAAATTTATACAGCAAAGGGGACAAGGCCTATGCCCCGTCCCCCACTCATTAAAGTCAAATTAACCGATAAGTTCCTTAACTTTCGCTGCCTTACCAACTCTATCACGGAGATAGTAAAGTTTTGCACGACGAATCTTACCTTTTCTTACAAGCTCAACCTTAGCAACGATTGGTGAGTGAACGGGGAATACACGTTCTACACCAACACCGTATGATACACGGCGAACTGTAAAGGTTTCTGAAATACCGCTGTTATTCTTAGCGATAACAGTACCTTCAAAGATCTGGATTCTTTCCTTCTCGCCTTCTTTGATTCTTACGTGAACCTTAACAGTGCTACCAATTAAAATTTCTGGTGCGTCTGCTTTGAGCTGAGAAGCAACTAATTCTTTAACTGCGTCCATCAAATTTTCCTCCTTAAATTTTTCCAGACGTTCATAAACAAATTTTGCCAGAGGACCATCCGCTTCAATGTCGATTTTTTCGGCATCAAACCCACCTTTTAAGGCAAGGTGAAATCAAATGCTCAAATATATTACCACAAGTCTTCCTAAAAATCAAGCATTTTTTTAATAAATTTAAAAATTATGGATAATCAACCTCAGGCGCGTCAATATTTTCATAAATATCAAGAATTTTATCTTCAATCTCATCTTGATTTTGAACATAATATTGCTTGCCATCCGAATCTGTAAAAACGCTCCCTATGGTATAATTAAAGTCTTGACCATCTATATTAAGTTTTACCATAATACTCCAACCACCATTTATTTCTTCATTTGATATAGGAGTTTTTTTAATTTCACCGAGTATGTTAATTATTTTATTTACATCGGATATTTTTTTACTTGTCTTACATTTTGGCGGTGACGGCATTTTAACAATGGTAACCTGTTGACTAAAATCGGTACTTGTTACATTACTGATATTACAACTGCATAGTGTAAATAAAAATATTGTCGACAATATTAAACATAAAAGTTTTTTCATATACCGTACCTCCCTTATTCATAAATAAAACTTATATCATCGTAAAAA
This sequence comes from Clostridia bacterium, assembly GCA_017559885.1. Lineage (GTDB taxonomy): Bacteria > Bacillota > Clostridia > Oscillospirales > Acutalibacteraceae > UBA737. Next base: position 8,313 of record JAFYQN010000053.1, on the reverse strand, counting down.
GGTTGCATAATTGTTTTACTAATTATAATAATATTTCAAAAAATTTTCAACTTAAACAAAATTAACTGTTGACAAATCACCCCAATTAGTGCGATAATATGCTTGGTATTTTATGTACATATTTATATGTATTTGACTGTGAGGTTTCTTTAATGCGTGTAATTACAGGTATCGCTCGTGGCAAACGACTCGTAACCGTAGCAGGTAACGACATTGTTCGCCCTACAGGTGAAAAAGTTAAAGAGGCGCTTTTCAGTTCGATACAGTTTGATATTGAAGGCAGACGTGTACTTGATTTGTTTGCGGGTTGCGGACAACTTGGTATTGAAGCGCTTAGCCGCGGCGCCCAAAGCGCTACCTTTGTTGATTGTAACGACGCCTCACTTAAAGCGGTTAAACAAAATCTTGAAAACACAGGTCTTTTAGACAAGGCCTCGGTGCATAAAAGCGATTATGAAACCTTTGCTTTACGTTGTACACAAAAATATGACATTGCTTTTCTTGATCCACCCTATCAAGCAGGTTTGCTTGAAAACGCGATTGAAAAAGTTATTCCTCTTATGAGTGATTACGGCAAAATTTTTTGTGAACACCCAAGCGAACTTAAGTTGCCGCAAAATATTGACACCTTTAGTGTGTGCAAGGTTTACAAATACGGTAAAACCTTGATAACGGTTTACAAAAAGGATGTGGCAGACAATGAATAAACGTATTGCCGTATGTCCGGGTAGTTTTGACCCAATAACAATGGGACATCTCGATATTATTACCCGCGCCGCCGCAATGTTTGACGAATTGATTGTGGTTGTTATGAACAACGCAACCAAACACACCACTTTCTCCCCTGCCGAACGCAAGGAAATGATTGAAAAGTGTACAAGCAGTTTACCAAACGTACGCGTTGACATATCTGACGGTTTGCTTGCCGAATACGCCGCGCAACAAAACGCGTGCGCAATAATTAAGGGTTTACGCGCTATGTCTGATTTTGAATATGAATTTCAGATGGCGCTTACCAATAAAAAACTTAACCCAAATGTAGAAACTTTGTTTCTTACCACAAGCGCTCAAAATATGTATTTGAGTTCGAGTATGGTAAAACAGATAGCCGGTATGGGCGGAGACGTCAGTGATTTTCTTCCCGAGGTTATCCACGATGATGTTATAAAAAGAATATCATCAAAAAACTAAATTTATAATTAATATCTTACGGAGGATGAATTAAAATGACACTTGACGAATTACTTGAACAGTTTGATGAGGTACTTGACAGCGGTATTAAAATCCCTGGCAAAAAGGCAGTTGTTGACGTTGAAAAACTTCGCGCAGTTGTTGACGATATCCGTCTTAACATTCCAAGCGAAATCAAGCAAGCACGCGGCATTGTTGCTGACCGCGCTGATATTATCACTACTGCTAAACGTGAAGCAGATGGTATTATACGCAGTGCTGAAGAAAAAGCAAAAGCTATGGTAGCGCAAGAAGAAATAGTTAAAATGGCTCAAGAAAAAGCTTCTGAAATTATTTCTAACGCTCAAGGCAAATCAAAAGAGATGCGTCGCGCAGCTCAAGAATTTGTTGACGATATTATGCGTCGCGCAGACGAAGGTCTCACTGCTAACCTTGGTGAAATTCGCAAAACAAGAGCTGCTCTTAAACAACAGAGCCCTGCTTCAAAATAGTTTTACAACTACTAAAAAACACCTTCCTTTTGGAAGGTGTTTTTGTTTTAGTGTGACATAATTTGTTGACTAACGTATTTATTTAAATTGTCGCAACCTTTATCAATTTTTGTATTTATTGACGACAATTTTCTTTCGATTTGTGTTTTATCTAAATTAATAACCGAATAAATATCATTATTAAAATCAATACCTGCAATTTCTTCATTTGTGCGACCATAAGTAAAATATGGGTTCCAATTGTTATAATCAATCGTGGTCGCTCTTAAGAAGAAATTAGATGCTTCGGGTGAAATATACATACCTACCAAATCAAAATTGCTTGGGTCAAGATAATGTCTTAGGAAGATACCAGCTGCAACAGGGTTTTGCGAACCCTTAACTATTCCCCAACCTCTAAAAATACCCGTTTGAACATTTTTAGTACTTTCGCTATATGATGGTAAATAATAATATCCCAATTTGCTCCAAACATCTTTGTTGTCTTCAAAAGCGCCTGTCTTTCTAAGAGCATAACTGTGATGCGTAGTTATTGCAATGGTACCGTCAACAATACCTTTTGTTGCATTGATTGATATTAAGCCCTCTGCTTTAACTTGTGATAATTTAGAAAGTACATCCATAATTGAATCGTTAATTCCGTTTGAATACATACCGTTTTCATATTTAAAAACAGAATTACCTGTCATGTGAAGCGCAGAATCAATATTTACAAACGAACAACCTTGCACTCCGCTTACCTTTTCGGCGCACGTACGTCCAATTTCAAAGAAAGCGTCCATATTCCAGTTACCCTCTTTGTCATACTGTTCGGGCGTTTTACAACCTGCTTGTTCCAAAATATCCTTACGGTAAACTACAATGTCTATTTCGGTATAAACGTTGCCAACAGTAGAACACAAATATGGCGAACCACCAAAAGTGGTCAAATTAAACATTGCTTGCTCCCATATAGAATCATTATAATCAATCTTTGCGGTATCTAATGATTGTAAATAGCAAAGCGAAAGCGGAAAATCACCGCTTGAGCGAACAACGTCGGGAGAGTTGCCGTTTGCAATAAGACCTGTAAGTTCGGTAACAAAATCGCCCTTAATTATAACGGGTTCAATTTTAATATTATACTTATTTTCAAAACTTTCAATTACAGGGCCTTTTTCGCTTTCCATCGGATCGCTTGTAACAGCGAACTTAACGGTTGTGCCCTTAAACTCCGAAGGGTCAGTAGCAAAAGGAACGTAGGATGAACCATTACTGTTATTATTTGTAGAACCATCATCACTTGTATTGGCGGATATATTATTTGAATTATTGATATTATTATTTTCGCCATCAACGTATACATATTCTTCTTCAACGATATACTCTACATCGTTGGAAGAAAGGTCGCCTGTATTATTTTTACAACCGATAAGTGAAAAAACCAACGCAAATGCGATAATTAAGCAAATTAATCGTTTACAATTCTTTATCATATTCTTGTACCTTTCCAATTTTCTTTTTATTAATTATACTTATAAGAAAATATATTGTCAACATAATAAAACCCCACTCAAAATTGAGTAGGGTTTTATTTTAATGGTTTGTTTTATAATTTTTATGCCTTTCCAACAGAACCGAAAAGCTCCATCTTTTCTTTTACTGTTGCTTTGATTGCTTCAAAGCCAGGAGCAAGAAGTTTACGTGGGTCAAAGCCCTTACCTTGAAGGTCTTTGCCTTCCTCAATATACTTACGTGTAGCATCGGCAAATGCAAGTTGACATTCGGTGTTAACGTTGATTTTTGAAACGCCGAGAGAAATTGCTTTTTGAATCATATCTGCAGGGATACCTGTACCACCGTGAAGAACGAGTGGCATATCGCCTGTGAGTTGTTGGATAGCGTCAAGTGTATCGAAACTAAGACCTGCCCAGTTTTCAGGATACTTACCGTGAATATTACCAATACCAGCAGCGAGCATTGTAATTCCAAGGTCGGCAATCATTTTGCATTCGTTGGGGTCTGCGCACTCGCCTGCGCCTACAACACCGTCTTCTTCGCCGCCTATTGAACCAACTTCTGCCTCAAGTGAAAGTCCAAGTTCATTACAAGTAGCAACGAGTTCTTTTGTCTTTTCAATATTTTCTTCTATTGGATAATGTGAACCGTCAAACATTACAGATGAAAAACCTGCTTCAATGCACTTTTTAGCGCCTTCATAACTACCATGGTCAAGATGAAGAGCAACAGGTACTGTAATACCAAGTTCGTCAATCATTGCCTTAACCATATCTGCAACGGTCTTAAATCCGCACATATATTTACCTGCGCCTTCGGATACGCCAAGAATTACAGGTGAATTTTGTTCTTGAGCGGTAATAAGAATTGCCTTGGTCCATTCAAGGTTGTTGATATTGAACTGACCTACGGCATACTTGCCTGCCTTTGCTTTTGTAAGCATTTCTTTTGCTGATACTAACATTTATATTTCCTCCGTAGTTAAAATTTACCAATATATTTTATACCATATATGTACTAAAATCAAGATTAAAAAGCATAAATTTATAACTTATTAATCATTTTTTACATCTGGTGGTAATTCAAGTAGGTGTGGATTACGTAAATAATGTCGCATTCTTCTGAAAGCCATTGCAAAATAACTGCCCGAAGCAATACGTTCATCCATAGTAACGCCTATTGGCATACATTTTTCAAAAACAATTTCCTCGCCCTTACGCTTAGGTACTTCACGGGTATTACCCATTGCCAAGAACAAGCTTGTTGTGCCAAATTCATAACAATGATGATAAATATGATTTGTTCTAATAGAAGCCAAATTTGTAATACCGCAACTCATATGGAATGGTGACATATCAATAATAAACTTTGGTAATAAACCGTGTTTATCCATCCACTTAAATAATGACACACCAACAGGCAACACACCTGGTACACTAAGCAAAACCTTAATAATTTTTTCAGTACCATTATTTTCAGGCGATTCGCGATTTTCTTCAACATATTTGTTTATAATGTCATTAACTTCAAAAATCGTATTATTTTCGTTAAAATACATTTTTGACATAGTGCCATGTCCCATATCGCCGGGTTTTAAAACAACCATACCAACAGCTACTTCGTTACGCTGATAGATCTTTTTGTTAACAACAAAACGATTAAGTTCGGGAAATTCGCTTAACGTACGAACGTATGCCGCTAAAACTACCGCCATATGACTGATATTACTACCCTGTTTACGCTTTTCGTTAAGATACTCTTTAATAGGGTCAACAGGAATATCTATAGTAATCATATTCATTGAATCCATACGCTTATCCATTATATATGCCGCAACGGTATACATAGGATCAGCGTTTTTTACACGTTTGCCATCAGCACGCATAAATCTATCACCTCACACAATACTATTATTGTATCATAGATCCAACAAAAAAACAATATTTTTAACAAATTATGAACAACATTTTTTTATAAATTCGGCAATCTTTCTTTGAATATTATCGCTGTCTACTAAAAAACTGATTCCGTGGTCGGCATTTTCAACTAAATAAATATATTTTTCTGCTTTAGCAGCCTTGTGCGATAACTCGGTCATTTCACACGGAACAAAACCGTCTTTTTTACCGTGAATAAAGAATATTGGAATCTCTGACTGAGACAACGCCTTTTGGGTTGTGGTTTCGTATAGACTAAATTTTCCAAAAAACTTACACATTATATCAAGAATTGGTAACACAGGTGTTGCATTAATTTTAAAACTTTGTTTTGCAACCTTTTTTATAATATCAGGCGCAGAAGTAAAACCACAATCTGCTATAATTCCTTTCACATTTTGAGGCAAATCAAGATTTGAAGCCATCATAACGGTTGTAGCTCCCATTGACACGCCACTTAAAAACATATTGCGAGGCAAATACGTTTTATTAATAAAATTACTCCAAGAAACAACGTCTCTTCGCTCTTTTATACCGAAAGTGATAAGTTTACCTTCGCTTTCGCCATTTGCGCGTTGGTCAACGACCAATACGTTAAGTCCCATTTTTATATAATATTTTACAGCGCATGCAAAATCAAATCTACCGTCGGAACGATAACCGTGAAACAACAAAATAGTTGTGTCGGAATTGTTGTTATAATAACTGCCTGCCAGACGCAAACCGTCAAAACTTTTTATATATACCCTTTCACTTTCGAGGTTATCTATAAAGTCAAGTCCATCCTTAAAAATATGTTTATACCCTACAAGATAATCTGAGTCAAGACTGATTAGTCGCTTATCATTTCGAACAAATGCAGTTTTAAACGCCCAAAACAATCCACCTGCTACAATCAACATAAAAATTATTGGCAAAAGCACGTATAACCATATCATATTATCACCTTTTAATCGATTATATAGTATATAATATCACACTTTCATTAAAATATGAACACATTTTTTAAATTAATTTAATTGACAGTGTGTGTCTAATATGATAAAATTTAATGAGATAAATAAGATAAAGAGAGTTTTATAAAATGAATAACACTTTTTTGTCTAATTCTCCTACCGAGACCAAAAAAATTGCTGCGGATTTAGCCGACACACTTAATGGTGGTGAAGTTATTGCGTTTTATGGCGATTTAGGTATGGGTAAAACTTGTTTTACCACCGGTCTTGCCGAGGGATTAGGTTTTACAGGTGAGGTTTCTTCACCTACTTTTGCTATCATTAATGAATATATTGGCGGTAGACTAAACCTCTATCATTTTGATATGTATCGCGTAAGCGGTTGGGACGATTTATATTCTACGGGATATTTTGACTATATTGAATCGGGCGGTGTACTTGCGGTTGAGTGGAGCGAAAACATCGAATCGGCGCTTCCTGACGACGTTATAAAAGTCACTATTAAACGTATTGATGAAACAAAACGTGAAATTACTGTAAACAGAGGTGAAGCAGTTTGAAAATTTTAAGTGTTGAGTGCTCTGCCTCACCCGCTTCTTGCGCTATAATTGATAATGGCATAATAAAAGCAAGTTCGTTTGTTAACGCAAAACTTACACATTCGCAAACACTTATGCAAATGATTATTAACACGCTTGATAATTCGGCGACTAAACTTTCCGATATTGATAATATTGCAATAGCTGTAGGCCCCGGCTCTTTTACGGGACTTAGAATTGGTATAAGCGCAGTAAAAGGTCTTGCCGCGCCAACGGGCACCCCTTGTATACCGGTGTCAACACTTGATGGTATGGCATATAACTTTACCGACCGCGACTGTGTTGTTTGCGCTGTTATGGATGCGCGTTGCAATCAGTTTTATAACGCGCTTTTTGATATTAAAGACGGAAATATAACGCGTCTTTGCGATGACCGAGCTTTAATTGGTAACGAACTTAAAGAAGAAGTTGAAAAATTATCACCTGACAAACAAATAATAATATGCGGTGACGGCGCAGATTTGTTTTACAAATCGGTATCCGAACTTAAAAACATTATAGTTGCGCCCGAAAATCTTAAATTTCAAAATGCGGTTGGTATTGGTATGTTTACATATAAAAATTACGAAAACGTATCTACGGTATCACCCAACGAATTACTACCTGTATATCTTCGCCTGCCACAAGCAGAGCGTGAATTAAAAGCAAAGAATAATCAAACGGAGGCAAAAGTATGAAAATTGCAATTGGTTGCGACCACGGTGGTTTTGAACATAAAAACGCCATCGCTGAACATCTAAAAAACAGAGGATTTGAAGTTATTGACTGCGGTATTTATGAAAATAAATCGGTCGACTATCCCGACATTGCCGTAAAGGTTTGCGAGCAAATCACAACAGGCGCATGCGAGCGCGGTGTTTTGGTATGCGGCACAGGTATAGGTATGTCGCTTGCCGCAAACAAAGTAAAAGGTATTAGAGCGGCTTGTTGCAGTGAACATTTTTCAGCAAAATACACACGTCTTCATAACGATTCTAACATACTTTGTCTTGGTGGACGAGTTATTGGTGTTGGCACCGCAATAGAACTTGTTGACCTTTTTGTTGACACCGAATTTGAAGGTGGCAGACATCAAACACGAGTTGATAAAATAATGGCAATAGAAAAATAAAACTGTGGAGGTTTAAATAATGAAAGACAATGTTTTTGTAATGGACCATCCCCTTATTCAACACAAACTTACTATCTTGCGTGACGAACGCACAGGCACAAAACAATTCCGTGAACTTGTTAGTGAAATCGCAATGCTTATGTGCTATGAATCAACACGCGATTTGCCACTGCAAGAAGTAACCACAAAAACACCTATGATGACCGCAAAAACCAAGGTTCTTGCAGGTCGTAAAATGGCCTTTGTGCCAATTCTTCGCGCAGGTCTTGGAATGGTAGACGGTGTTCTTAGTCTTATTCCTTCGGCAAAGGTTGGTCACATTGGTATGTACCGCGACCCCGAAACACACCAACCTGTTGATTACTATTGCAAATTACCTGCCGACATTCCCGACCGTGACGTTTTTGTTCTTGACCCAATGCTCGCTACGGGCGGTAGCGCAATTGACGCGGTATCACGCATTAAAGAATTCAATCCAAAAAGAATTAAATTTATGTGCATAATTGCAGCGCCCGAAGGTATTGAGGCCTT
>JAFYQN010000005.1 GCA_017559885.1 Clostridia bacterium | reverse complement strand
TCAACATCGTTACCATTTTGTTTAAGATATGCAAGAATTTCGCCGTCGGTTTCAGACTTGCTAAAGTCAAAACCGCCAATGTCTATCATCTCAACTATTGAATGACCAAAAATAGTTGTCAAACCTGTAAAGTCTACATAGATAAGACTACCATCTTCCGAATCATAATACTTACCATTTTTAAGAACAGGTTTAATACCGCCAGCGATGATATCATACATTGCGCTACCGGTAGCATCGGTATCGTATGTAAAGTAACCGGGAGCGCATAGACGGAATAATTTATGTGAAGAACCTATAAATTCAACATCATAGTTGATTGTACCTGTTGCATACACATCCCAGAAAGCCATGTTAATAAAGTAAGTCTTACCAGCTTCCATATAGTAAACCATCGAGCAGTTAATAGTATCAGTAAACAACTTTTCGTCATGCTCATAAGTATAGATTACTTCGCCTTTTTCATTAAAGATCCAAGCATCAATGCCGTCTTGATAATCACTCTTTGATGTAAAACGATACACACCTGATTGAGCAGGAACAAAACGAGCAAACATACCTCTCGGCATAATTACGCGATCATAATAAAAATTATTACTTGCTACATTCTTGCCAAGTGTCGCAGTTAAAGCACTAAAAGTTGATAAACCTTTTATTGGATCTTCAAGTTGTGAAGCACCTTTACCATAAGCTTGATAGTACTTACACATCTTAAGCCATTCGTTATCATCATCTTCAAAACCTGCAACGCGAGCTACTTGTTTAAGCATTTCAGCGAGTTCCTTATTTACTGTACACACACCGTAAATTTTTGAGTTTGAAGCATATGAGAAGTAGCTAACCATACCAAGTCCATCGTCTTCTTTTTTATCATAAAGACTTACACCATCTTCGTCTGCATCACCTTCTGAAACAATCTGCTGAACAGATAATTCCTCATTAAATGGTGTGTAACCCATAAGGTCCGCCAAAAGCAACGGACCATTTGCGCTGCCTACATGATAATAACCATCGTTTTTGTTGTAAACAACATCAACGTAACTAAAGTTATCATCTTCATCAGCAGTAGCAGCGTAGCGTGGTAAATATGTTGGTACATCAATTTGTGACTGATTTACAACACGCATATTATCGATATAAACTGTGTCATCGCCGTCAGAACCTGATTCATCCTTTACAAAGCAAAGTGCGATTTCATAGGTACCGTCTTTATCGGCAACACAAGGATAACACGATTTCCATTCTTCAGGAGTAGACGTGCCTGAAATTTGGAATATATCTTCATCATTAACGATTACATACATCACATCACAAGCAAGTTCTGAAGATGCAAGATAATCAAAACCGACCGCCTGACCTGCTTTAAGTTCAACGTCGGCATAAATAATTGCATACGAACTATCAATGCCAATGTTTGAAGCATAAATGCAAGAACGTCCCGATTTCTCACCAATAATATATGGCCAAATGTATTCTGCATTTTCGTCTTCGGTTTCGGCGCGATATGTAACTTTAATATCGCCTGAATTAATTGTAGCAGCAATTTCTTCAGATGAAGGCATTTCATAGGTTGGTTTAATTTGTGTTAACAAATCACCTATGCCGCCCTCGCATACCTTTTGTTTATATGGATCAGCGGTAAAGTGGTCAAAAGCGCACACCCAAGGACGTTTACTTGTAATTGCGCCTGATTCAACTACACAAATCAATCCGTACTGGTCAATAAATACCGATGTCGGATATCCCGATACGCCAAAGGTATTTGCCCATGATGAAGGACATGATGCCATACTGAAAGAATAACCGTACTGCTTTTGGAAGGAATCAACTGCGTTGTTATCTTCCATAGGGTTAAGAGCGATAATTTCAATATCTTCGCTATATTCCTTGTATAGTTCGTCCATTAATGGGAACTCTTCAAGACACCAACTACAAGTTGTATACCAGAAGTTAAGTACAACCAACTTTTTGCTCTTTAAAACTTCAGACAACTTAATCTCGGTACCATCAGGTTTCATAACGGTAAAGTCATACATCACGTCGCCAATACCGAGTGTTGCGGTTGATATATCTTCATCTGTAATAAGCGATGATTTAAGAACAATATCTTTAGTAACACCGTCAAACTTGTACGATTTTTCAACATCATAACCCTTTGGAACACCGGATAAAACAATTGCATAATCATCATTTTTATCAAGATTAAATGTTGCTTTACCTTTATCATTAGTTTTTGTGTAATCAAGCATATCATCAAGACTATCGTCAGTATATACGTATACGTCAATGCCTGACATTGCCATTTTACCTGCAGTCTTAATGTTAACTGTGTAAAGGGTATCACCCTGTGGTCTATCCGACTGATCATCATTGCCGACGAACTTTGAAATAACAAAAATCGAAGAAGCAACAATAGCAACAGCAAGAACAGAAGCGATGATTATAAAAAGTAATTTTTTGGATTTTATAAATTCCCAAATCTTTTTACAAAACTCGCCGATTTTGTTAAAGAAACTTTTCTTTTCTTCCATAACTCCTCCTGTATGAATAAGTTAAATTTGTAAGCAAGTACTACTATGCCTAATTTTTCATATTATTTTAACATAAAATATACTGTTTAGTCAATATAAATTTACAATTGTTTTTTAATTAAAATTATAAAAAATCCCCCGTTAAAAACGGGAGATTTTTTGATTAATAAAAAAAGTCAAACATATTAGCAGATACGGTATTACGCCAACTATTGTAATTAATAATTTTATCGGTTATTGGCACGATTTTTTCTTCAAGTTCGGGGATAGAATCAATCTTACCGTCACGATACAAAACAAGTCTGTCAAGACAGGATTGCATTCTTAAAATAAGTCCGCCAAGGCGAATATCTTGAACGTCAAAACCGTGAGGTTTGTTTTCTATATACCACTGGTCACGGAACTTATTATAGAACACTTTTGTAAGTTTAATCATTTTTTTATAGTCGGTTATTAATAAATCCCATTGTGCTTTATCGTTATTTGAATATGCTTCTCGCGTACGAGTACATATATCTACCTTTATGGCAAGCACGTCACAAAGACTTGATAACGTGTCAAAAAGATATGAATACTCACCTGCTCTTTTAGATGCATATTTTAATTTTCGAGCAATTGATATATACTTATCCGAATATTCGGCTTTTTCGGTATTCTGAAAAATCGACATAAAGCAATCGGCATAAAGAAAATATTTTGAAGGATTAACGATTTCTTCCCTATCATTTTCACCTTTAATTTTATCGATAATGTTAGGTGAATCAAGTAACATAAAGT